>JABFRJ010000345.1 GCA_013141255.1 Hyphomicrobiaceae bacterium | reverse complement strand
AATGTGCCGCCGGTTTTTTATGGGCGGTCGATGTTTTATGTGAGGCTAAACTATTTTAAGTCTAAAGCGAAGTGTTCTTGTTTGGGCTTGGTGTTGGGGATGTCGCGGTGCGCTGCTCTTTCTTTTCTTAGCCGCCCCTCATCCGCCTTCGGCACCTTCTCCCCGTAAGGACGGGGAGAAGGGATTAGAGCGGTGGGTGTTGGGTTAGGTGCGTGCCGCCAATTGGTTGATGGCTTCGGTGAGGTGGGGATCGGAGATGTTTTTGGCTCCGGCGGCTATTCGAATTTTGTGGGCTGCGGCGAGGACGTCGGAGTGGGTATGGCCTTGAGGTGGGGTGAATTTGTAGCAGGCGAGTTCGAACAGTTGGCCGAGTGGATCGCGGAAGTAGAGGCTGTCCATAAAGCCACGATCAACTTCGCCGGATGAAGCAAAGCCGCGTGCGCGTAATTTTTTTTCGGCTGACGTGTAGGTGTCGCGCGAGACGTTGAAGGCGAGATGGTGGAGGCTGCCTTGTTTTTGCGGTGTGGGGCGCGGGTCTTTGGCCCACTCTTCGGAGGTGAAAATAGTGATCAGACGACCGTCGCCGGGATCGAAGTAGAGATGGTTCATGGAGTCGTCGTCGAGATTGGGTTGCTCGAACACGAACGGCATGCCGAGCAAACCTTCCCAAAAATCGATGGAGGTTTGGCGGTCGGCGCCCATGAAGGTGATGTGGTGCACGCCTTCGGTTGGGATGATTTCGGGTTTCGTGGTCATGGCGTGATCTCGGTGATTATAGCGTCGAAGTGGTGGTGGTGTGTTTAGTGCATGGTCATGGACATAGGGCGCGGCGATGCTGAACACACAAAATGTGTGTCGCGCTCGTTGACGGCTGGGTCCTCGGCACAAGGCCGAGGATGACATAGGGGGTGGATTTGACGGATGCGCCTTCCGACTATGAGAAGGTCCCGGGTCTGCGGAGCAATGTTGCACATCGCACCGCGCACGGGATGACAGTTGGGGTAGTTGATTGCTTGGCGCGTAGTCATTGCTTGGATCTGCATCGGGTGGACCTTAGTAGGTTTCGACGTGGTAGCGGCCTTGGCTGCGCATGTCGGGTTTTAATTTGGTCCAATCTAGGCTGTTGGCGCGGCACATGTCGGCGAGGGCTTCGTCGACGCCGGCTTCCATACCCTTGAGGCCGCAAATGAAGATGTGTGTTGAACTGCTCAAGAGCATTGGCGCTATAGAAGACGCGACTTTGCGCATGCGGTCTTGCACATATTCTTTGGGTTGGTTCGGTATGCGTGAGAATGCGAAATGGGTTTTGAGCAGGGATTCTGGGACTTTCTGGAGCGGGCCGAAGTAGGGCAGTTCCTCGGGCGCGCGGGCGCCGAAAAACATCACCAGTTTGCCCGGCGCGTTCTGCATGGCGCGGCGGCGGCGCTCAGTGAAGGCGCGGAACGGGGCAGAGCCGGTACCGGTGCAAATCATTATGACATTGGCGGCCGCGTCGTTGGGCATGAGGAATGTTGCGCCGAAGGGGCCGGTGACGTGGACTTTGTCGCCGACTTTCAAATCGCACATGTAGTTCGAAGCGACGCCGCCATCGACGCGCTTAATGGTGAGGGAGACGTTGTTGGCGTTGCGCTTTTCACCGTCACGGGCGGAGGCGATGGAGTAGAGGCGCAGGTCGTGGGGGCGACCGTCTGAACGGGTGCCGGGGGCGATGATGCCGATGGATTGGCCTTCGAGCACGGGGAAGACGGTGTCGCCGAAGGAGAGCACGATGTGGCGCACGTCGTTTTCGGCTGAGGCGGCGGTGATGCGGAAGTTGCCTTGTACGGTGGCGATGGCGGGCTTGGCGCGAGAGAACAGATTGACGCTTGGTTTTGAGGCGGACGCGGGTGCGATGGGTTTGCCGCCGGTGCCGGAGTGGGCTTTTTCGAGAAGTGCGCCGACGTCAGCGTCGAGCGACTCTGTGATGGCGGAGGCGGCTTCGCCAAAATCAACTTGGGCCGGGACTTCGGTCCAGGTCAATTGCTCGGCGAGGGAGTACGGCGCGTCGACGATGCGCCAGACATCGATAGAGCCGGTGGGGCAGGGGGAAATGCAATCCATGCAGTAGTTGCATTTGGCGAAATCGACGACGACGTTGAGGTCGTCGTGCGAGATGGCGCCGGGCGTGCACATGCTTTCGCAGGTGTAGCAGCGGATGCAGATTTCCGGGTCGATCAGGTGCTGCTTTTTGAGGGCGCTCTCAGGCTTAGCCGGGGCGGTCTTGATCGGTGCGGAGTCGTTCATGGTGGCTTTCCTATGGACGGCGTCGACTGTGTTCGAAGTGGCGTGCGCGAGGTGATGCGCGCAAGCCGGTGTTGCAGCATGAGCGTTCTATTTAGAGCACTCGAAACTGGAGGCTTTGGTGGCGTCGCCGGATTTGTATTTGGGCCAGAGGGGCCATTGGCAGAGGGGGAGTGCGCGGGCGACGGGGAGGCCGGTTTCGAGTTTTTGTTCGACGACTTCGAGGGTGCCGGGCGCAGCGCCGTTTTCGACCCAGTTGGCGAGTACGTCGAGCATGTCGACGTTGGCAGGTGCGCCGGAGCCGACGTGGTCGACGCCGGGGGCTGTGTAGAGACGGGCGAAGGTGTTGACTGAGGCAGCACCCATTTTGGCGTTGACCGCGTTGAAGTAATTGATGCCGGCGTAGGGGCTTTGGGCGTAGTCGGCCATGTGTTCGAGCACGATAAGTTTGCCGCCGCGGGCGCGGAATTTCGACAAGTCGGGGTTGGTCGAGTCCATGAGCGCTGAGACTTCGAGGACGCGCTTTTTGTGATTGTCGGGCGAATATTTGGTGACGTCGAGATTGGGGTCGCGGGCGAAGACGTATTTCATGCCGGCGTTGCCGTAGACCCATTGGATGCCTTGGCCGGGTTTGGGGGGCTCGGTGGGCGCGTTGTTGCCGGTCCACCATGCGCCCCAGCCGCCGGTGGGGCCGAAGGCCGGCGTGGCCTCACCCGATACGCCCCAACCGGGATACTCGCGCATGCCGTTTTGCAGAGTGAACGAGAAGCGATAGGGCGAGCGGAAGAGTTTGATGGCTTCGAGTTGTTTTGGGTTGAGGCAGGAGTCGGGTGCGGCGCTGGGTTTGCAGGCGAGCACTGCGAGATCGGCTACTTTTAAGCAGGCCGTTGGATTGGCGATGAGTTTGTCGGGGCTGCCGTCGGTGGCGTCGCATTTGGCGAGGACGGCGTCGTGGACGAGTTTGACGTGGGCAGGAGAGAGCCAGGCGTCGCCCATTGTTATGACGCCGCTGCGGGCGCTGGCGTGATTGAGGGCGGTCCAATTGATGACGGGGACGCGGGCGAAGATGCCGTCGAAGTCGTCGGGGTAGCGCTGGGCCATAGTGAGGCCTTCGCGGCCACCTTCAGATGAGCCCATGAAATAGAGGTTTTCAGGCGCGGATTTGTAGGCGCGTTTCATGGTGGCGACGGCAACATCGCGGACTTTTTTGTAAGCGGCATGGGCGAAGTTGAGGAAGGCTTCGTCGTTGAGGGCGAAGGCGGCGGGTGGTTCGCCTTGCTTGGTTTCGTGGCCTGAGTCGGTGCCGTAAGTGACGTAGCCCTGCGCCAGCGGCGAGGGTTTGTCGAGGCGGGAGG
Source organism: Hyphomicrobiaceae bacterium (assembly GCA_013141255.1). GTDB lineage: Bacteria > Pseudomonadota > Alphaproteobacteria > Rhizobiales > Hyphomicrobiaceae > JABFRJ01. The sequence goes on along the minus strand of JABFRJ010000345.1, from coordinate 639 downwards.
CGGGAGGGAGGCCGGTGGCTGTGATCAGCGTGCCGTTGAAGCCGCCGCCGCCGTATTGGACGGAGCGAGCGTTCCAGGCGAGGGGCAAGTTGATTTGGAAACGGATGGGTGGCGCGTTGGCGGTGAGCGGAGCGATGCGGCCGATGAGGCGGCAGTGCTGAGGTGTTGCAGGCGTGACGCGTGCGGCAGGGGTTGGGCCTTTTTCGGCGATGGCGAGGGGGGACGCGGCGACCAGGGTGGCAGAGTCGATAGAGGCGGCGCCACTGGGGATGTCGAACTCAGTTGGAGGGATAGTGATTTTGCCGAGGGCTGCGCAGGCGGCAGCGGCATCGGCACCGAGGGCACGTGGTTTGGTGGGAGATTGCGCGAGGGCTGTTGCGGTGACAGCGAATAGCGCGGCTGATGAGAATGCGGCGATCTTTGGTGTCATGCGTGTCTCCCCAGACGTTTGTGTTTTTTAATTTGCGTCTCACCCTTCTTGGCGAGGCCGCCCCTCACGCTTCTTAGTGAGGTCGCCCCTCACGCTTCTTAGTGAGGTCGCCCCTCACCCTAACCCTCTCCCCGTAAGGACGGGGAGAGGGAAAATACCATTGCCCCTCACGCTTCTTAGTGAGGTCGCCCCTCACCCTAACCCTCTCC
>JABFRJ010000504.1 GCA_013141255.1 Hyphomicrobiaceae bacterium | reverse complement strand
CAAATCCTCAAGACGCGTCACCTCAATCGACCACTTCACCAGCGGCTGCGCCATCGGCACCAGCGGATCATAGAGCAAAGGCTCCATCAATCCGTGTCCCTGCTCCTGCTGCCCCGCCGTCAAAATCAACGGTGTGCCGGTAAACTTCGCATTATAAAGCGAGCCAAGTGCATTCCCCAGGCCCGGCGCCACGTGCACATTCGCCGCCACCAGTTTCCCCGACGCCCGCGAATACCCGTCAGCCATGGCAACAACCAAGCTCTCCTGCATCGCCATGACGAATTTGAGATCAGGGTGATCTTTGAGCGCATGCATGATCGGCAATTCGGTCGTGCCAGGATTGCCAAACAGATGTGACACGCCCTCCGATTTCAAAATCTCAAGAAACGCCGAGCGCCCCGCCATGGTGTTCGTGCTGCGCGAGTGCGGAACGGGTGTCGACATTGGGCGAGTGACTTTCAGCTGTAGCTTCGAAGACCCGAACAGACCTCAATGCGACCAGCCACTCAAGCCCAACATCGCACCCAATCGCGCAACGCTCCTGTGCATCCGCGCTCTGTCCTCATGTTTGAGCGGGAGTCGGACTAGCAACGCGAGATTTCCCGCTCGCGCGCGGCAATCGTGACGCTCGCGCCGCGTCCCCACCATAACGCTGCTTGAACTCTGCCCGCACATAATCGGCCAGCGCTGCGCCTGGGGAGACGGTACCAACCGGCGGCGCATAAAGATCGATCAAAATTTCCGGCAGCGGCGGCAGCTTGCTGTCGCCGCCGAGCACGACATATCCATCCGACAAACTACCGCGCAGCGCCACACTCACGGCAATCCCCGCGCTCACCACAGCTTCCTGCGCCGCTTGCCGCGTTGCCTCTAGTACCAGCCGCCAATCCCGACCCGATTTCCGCAACGCTTCCAGTGCCACCGGCCGAAACCGGCAGGTCGTATCCCCAATCGCCAACGGCAACGGCTCCAGCAGATGCGCGCGACTATCCGGCGCCCCGATCCACACCAAGCGATCCCGTCGCAAGGTCTCGGCCCGTTTGTCCGGCGCGCTATCGGTCGCCAAGGTCAGATCAAGCCGTCCCGCCTGAAAGTCCTCAACCAATTGCTGCGTATTGCCGATTTGCAGCGTAATGCGCACGCGCGGCCACGCCGCATTGAAGCGCCGCAGGATCGGCGGAATGTAGGTCCGCACAATATCGGATGGCACGCCGAACCTGACCTCCCCCTCAAACTCCGGCGTCGTGAGCTGCCCGACCAGCGTATCGTTAAGCGCCACCATGCGTTGGGCGTGCGATAGCAACCGCTCTCCGCTGAGTGACAGAGTCAATTTCCGGTGCTCGCGCAGGAACAATGTCTGTCCGAGCGTCTCCTCCAGCCGCTTAATCTGTAAGCTCACCGCCGCCTGCGTTCGATTGAGCAGCCGCGCCGCCGCCGTTACGCTGCCGGTATCCACCACCGCCACGAAGGCACGCAGCAGAGAAATGTCGACATCTCGAATCATGTCCTTGTGATTCCTAAGTAATTCCTAACAAACTATGACCGTCACACGGTGGCTCAAAGCCGCAATTTCGGCTGGATTCATTCATCAAGCGTTCAGCGAACGGGGTGTTATCACTTAAGTGTTCGCAATGCATAACATTAAAAACATTCGTTTTCGTTATGCAATGGCCTGTGAGATAAAGGCTCCACACCGAGCGGCCATCAAGCGCCGCCGATCTTGAGCAAAGCCTACGATTTCAGAAGTGAGATGATCATGAGCCACATTTCAATCAATTCCACCGACATGGACGCTTCAACCTTCGACAGCGCCGCCACCGCCCCCACAGGCTCGATGTCGTCTTGGATCCGCAATGCCCTGGCCGTTCGTCGTCAGCGCCGCGCCCTCCTGGCTCTCGACAGCCGCATGTTGGCTGACATCGGCCTCTCCGACACCGACGCCTACCGCGAAGCCAGCCGCTCAATGTTCGACCTGGCCGAAACCCATCGCCGCCGCGCCTAATTGGCATCGGTAGCCACGAAATCCCCCATAGAGCGCCGGAGTTCACTAAGAACTCCGGCGTTTCTGTTTCTGGAGTTCTGCGCCGCCGCGCCTTGACCAACACACCGCGCCATCCTGACTATGCCCCAAGTAGACGCAGCAGGAGCGCACCAATGCCAGCAACAAAAGCCACAGCCAACCTACGTCAACGTGCCATGCGCGGCGATCAAGTTCTCGGCACGATGATCTTCGAGTGCTTCACCCCCGGCATCGCCCAAATCTGCAAAAACGCCGGTTGCGAATACATCATATACGACATGGAGCACGCCGGCCTCGGCTACGAAACCTTCAAAGCCCAAGCCGCACACTGTCGCGGCCTCGGCGTCGCTCCCATGGTCCGCGTGCCCCGCGCAGAGTATCAGTTCCTTGCCCGCGCCCTCGATGTCGGCGCCGAAGGCGTTATGGTCCCCATGGTTGAAAGCCTCGACCAAGCCAAAGCCATCGCCGAAGCCACCCGTTATCCACCAAGGGGGCGTCGCGGCGCCGCGTTCGGTTTCGCTCACGATCATTACGAAGCAGGCCCACCCGCCGACAAAATCAAATTCGCCGACGCCCGCAACCTCGTCATTGCTCAAATCGAGACCGAGCACGGTCTAGCCAATGTTGAAAACATCGCCGCCGTGGACGGCATCGATGTGCTCTGGGTCGGTCACTTCGATCTGACTAATTTCCTCGGCGTGCCCGGCGAATTTCAACACCCGAAATATCTCGACGCCATCAAGCGCATCGTCGCTGCCGGTAAGAAACACAACAAAGGTCTGGGCTTTATGGCCTCCGACACTAAGTGGGCCGCTGACTACAAAGCGCTGGGCTTCAATATGTTCGCCTCGGGCACCGACATGGCCTTTCTCACCTCAGGCATCCGCGCCATCCTCGACCCACTCCGCTAAACCTAGCAGCGAGCAGAACAAGCAACAAACGCACGTCGCAAACCTTCGATGAACAATGCATTCGAATTCGCGAGTTCGCTCCGTCTCCCTCCCCCTCCGCAGGCGAAGGCCTGCAAAGATTGGCGGGATGGGGGAGGACGCAACACGCGGTGACCTACAATACGAACTCGGAACAGGAGGGGGTGATTTTAAGCACGCAGTTTCACCAATCAAGCATCACCCGCCCCAGCCCTCATTCAAATTCAAGCCCAGCAACCGCTCGCTCGTGAGATCAGTTTCTCCCGCCCCCCGCAGCGACAACTTAAACGCCTCCAGCGCCGCCGCTTGTTCGCGCACAGCAGTCACCGCTTGCGCCCGCGTCACCGCTAAAAACTGAAACTTGGTACCTGCGGGAAATTGCGCAATTCGCCCATGATCAGCGCTAATGACAGTCGCAATTTTCGGATACCCACCCGTCGTGCCTCGATCTGCCAATTGCACCAACGGCTCACCCGCCCCCGGCACCTGCACCGAGCCCGTCGCAATACCATCAGAAACGATATTGTAGCCCTTCTCACTGTGCTCAATCTTCGGTCCCGCCAGCCGAATCCCCATCCGGTCCGTCTGCGTCGTCACTGTGTAGCGTTCGCCCAAAAATGTCGTCACGCCCGCACTGCTGAAATAATCGAGCTGCGGTCCAAACATCACGCGCACGGGGCCAGTCACCTGCTGGCTCGGCGCCACCATCGCAGCCGTCACATCTGGCCCCTGTAGTGCCACGTCGATCACTGGTAGCCGATCACCCGCACGACATCCACGCCCACCTAATCCACCAACCCCACCGCGCGAATGCAGCGCTCGTGATCCTAGTTGTGGCGGAATATCGAAGCCACCACTGACCGCGAGATACATAAAAAATCCTGCTCGCACTGGCGCAATCTCTAGCGCCTGCCCGCTCTCAACCGTCGCCGACGTGTAGGGTGGCACCACAACGCCATCGACTCTGAGCACGCCTCCCGCACCCACCAGCGCCACCCGCATCCGCCCGCCATCCACTCGAAAACGAGCGCCAAGCACCGCCATCTCAACCGCCGCCGTATCCGGCCCATTGCCGACCAAAATGTTCGCTTCCGCCATGCTCACGCGATCCATCGCGCCCGCCGGTCCAAGTCCAAACCTCTGATACCCGAACCGTCCCTGATCCTGGATCGACGTCCCCGGCCCACACGCCTCAATGATCAAAACACTCATGCCGATGCAACGCTCGTGCTCACGCGTTCAATGTTGCGCTGACAAATGCCAAGCACAAACCGCGCGCAATTGATTGGTCCGCCACAAATTGCAGTAAAGGAAACCCCTTCTAT
>JABFRJ010000545.1 GCA_013141255.1 Hyphomicrobiaceae bacterium | reverse complement strand
GTCTTTACCAGCCCCGCCGCCACCGCCGGTACCGCCAACACTGCCTTTGCCACTGGAATATCCGCCTTGTCCGCCCCCGCCGCCGATCCCGCCTTTAGCGAACGCCGGACTTGCAGCAACCAGTGCGGTGGATGCGAGCAATGAGATGATGATCTTTTTCATGGTGTGAACCTTCCTTGGAGTGAGTGGTGCTGTGACACTTGATGCGAGTGAAATTATCGATGTCGCCGAGAGCGACTTGGCCCGTCGCAGGATCACAGTGCGTCATAGCTGCGCCTATCGCTGTTCCAGGCGGAACACGTCAAAATTCTTCACCGTCGATTGCGAAGAATGAGTTTGGCTGATCGGCGAAGCAGCTCCTCGACAGAGAAGCAATTGAATGCATCATGGGCGGCAGCACATTTTGACGGGGCCATGACTGCCCTTAACGCACAAGGATTGCTCCAATGGTTGCACCCAGCACAACGGCCGATCTATTGGCGAAAACCGACTTGTTCGGACCGCTCCCACAACTCGATCGCGAGACGATCGCCGAGCGGATGCGCCCAGTCTCGTTCAAATCCGGACAGTTAATATTTTCCCGTGGCGACGACGCACGCGAACTCTATTTGGTTCAGCGCGGGCGCGTACGGTTATCAATCTTGTCGAGTGAGGGGCGAGAGCTGTCACTCGCTCACGCTACCGACGGTGGTGTGTTCGGTGAAATAGCCGTTCTCGACGGCGGCAAGCGGACGGCTGACGCAACGGCAATCAGCGACGTCACAGCCCTATCACTCACCCGCACAGCATTGGTCGCCAAAATGGAATCGAACGCTGCGATTGCACAGGCTGCTATTGCATTTCTCTGCCGTAGGTTGCGCGAAACCGACGCCAAGATCGAAGCTATAGCGTTGCATCCGATTGAAGTACGCTTGGCGCGGTTTTTTCTTTCAGCTGTCTATCTCCAGGCCCCTGATGCCAAAGGTCGATCAGGCCCTCAACGTCCAGTGCCGCTCACGCTCGGAATATCGCAATCAGAGTTAGCTATGTTGGTTGGCGCCAGTCGCCCAAAAGTCAACATAGCGTTGACCGAGCTGGAAGCCGCAGGTGCCATCAAGCGTGATGGAACTCGCACACTCTGCGATTTAGATCTACTCAAGGCATACGCGGCGAGTGACGAAATTTAAGGAGCGTGGTTGCAACTTTCTCGGAAGGATTCAAGGCTTCGTCACGACCGGTGGCGTGCCGTGTATGTGGAAGCTCTCAATTGTTTTGAGCCCCCATGCCTGTCCCTTCTTTCGCTCGTCCTCTGTCCACGTCACAGTCTCCCAGTCCGGTGCAAGGATCAGTCGTGCGCCAGCATTGGCGAGTTCAATGCGATTGCCAGCAGGCTCATACACATAAAGAAAGAACGTCTGTTGGATCGCATGTTTATGTGGTCCGGTTTCAATAAATACTCCGTTCTCCAAGAATATGTCAGCCGCCTCCAGAATATGCTCGCGCTGATCGACAGCATACGTCACGTGGTGGAAGCGACCCTTAGTGCCGGTCGAGTCGCGCGTATAAGCGATGTCATAACTCTTGTTATTGACCGTGAACCAACACCCGCCAAGCGCGCCGCTATTGAGTTTAATTTGCTCCGTCACACGGCTTCCAAGCGCTGACGTCATGAAGTCACGGATCGCATTCACATCAGTGGCGAGTAAATTCAAATGATCGATGCGCCGCGGGCATGCGCCGCGACGATGTGTGCGCTGGGCCTGGTTCTTAAGAGCGGGACGTTCGCTCGGTGGTGCGTCATATTTTTTCGTTTCAAAATAGATTTCGAAGATGTGATCGTCTGGATCGCGGAACCTATACGACGGACCATGACCAAGATCGCCGTCAGTCCAACCGAGGCCAAGTCCCATTCTTTCAATCGCCGCCACGCGCCGCAGTAGTGCTTGAGGGCTTGAGCAGCGATAGGCGACGTGCGCCATGCCGGTTGTCGTTGCAGCCGTCAGTTTTAAGGAATGAAATTCATAATCGTCAAAAGCACGCAGATAAACAGAGTCGCCCTCTCGCCCACTTTCCGTCAACCCGAACACATTGACAAAAAAATCAAGACTAGCTTCTGGCTTGTCTGTCAGCATTTCGACATGGCCAAGGTGCGCAACGTCAAAAACAGGTTCAGGCGTCATAGTGGACCTCGTCAGTGTGAAATCGTGTGAGTGTCATCAGGGAATAGAAATATCGGTAGCGATGAGACGAGGTGCTCAGCCTTTGCGTTTTACGTGTGCGAGTATGCGGTCAGCTTCGGTCCGCCAATCAGCCTGCTTTGCAAAATTCTCAGAGGTCCGAGTGCCGAAGAGACCGCAATCTGCGAGATCAGCCACCCAGGCCTGTCGCTCGGCGTTCCCGTTTGACGACCAAGGTTCCAGGCCAATCTCTCGCACGGTCTCCGCCACCTCGCGCACCTCTTCACTGCGCCGCCGTCCATGCTCGATCACGCGTTGAAATAAATAGGCACCTTGCTGCTCCCAGTCGATGCCAGGGTAGGTCTGGTACAACGATGCGATCACGGCATCCTCCACGCCGTAAGCGCGCGCAGCCGTAAAGCTCTCGATCACAGGCGCTTCGAGCCCCTTAATCATCACACTGCGGCACATTTTCGTCGCAGACGCGACACCCAACTGCTCGCTAGCAACAGTTGCTGCAAAGCCTAACGCGTTAAGTTGCGGCGCAAGTTCAGCGGCGCTTGTGCCTCCGAGCAAAAGGGGAACCTTGATGCGAAAAGGCGGTATGGATGTCATGACCGCCCCCTCGACGAAACGTCCGCCCGCATTATCGATAAGTTTAGCCGCGCGCTGCTTGGCGCCCGGAGATGCGGAGTTAAAATCGAGAAACCATGCTCCCGGATTTATCTGCGCAGCACATGCCTCTGCGACTGCCACGTCTTGATTGGCCGTCACCGCCGACACAATCAAATCAGATGCAGCCGCCAAGTCAGCATGACTGCGCCGCAGTGTTACACCGATCTTGTCAGCGTGCTGCATTAATGGCGCGCTCGTAAGGGTCCGGAGCTTCACATCGTAAGCACTGACCGCAACGCCCTGTGCTCGCAAGTCCTCGGCCAAAATGCGCCCAACCTCTCCGTACCCAATAAGGCCAATCTGCCAGCGCAATGGATTTGCAGCCATGTCAATGACCTCTCTGTTTGAGCGCCACATCGAGGCGAGGAAAAACGCGTCGCGCATTGCCTTCGAAGATTTTGTGCCGATCTGCAGCGGTTAAGTTTGCCGCGCCGTCGATGTATCGCTTGGTATCGTCATAGTAGAAGCCAGTCTCAGGATCGATGCCGCGCACAGCGCCAATCATTTCACTCGCAAACAGAATGTTTTCGACAGGAATAACTTTGGTCAGCAGGTCGATGCCAGGTTGATGATAGACGCAAGTATCGAAAAAGATGTTTTTGAGCAGATGATCTTTGATGAGTGGCTTCTTCAATTCTTGCGCCAATCCACGAAACCGCCCCCAATGATAAGGCACCGCGCCACCGCCATGCGGAATGAGGAATTTTAGCGTCGGAAAGTCTTTGAATAGATCAGACGTCAAGCATTGCATGAACGCTGTGGTGTCGGCGTTCAAGTAGTGCGCTCCAGTGGTGTGGAAGCAAGCATTGCAGCTGGTCGAAACGTGAATCATTGCCGGGATGTCGAGTTCGATCATTTTCTCGTAGATCGGATACCAATACCGGTCCGACAGCGGAGGCGATGTCCAATGCCCGCCGGATGGATCAGGATTGAGATTGATCCCTACAAATCCATAAGTCTCGACACATTTTTCGATTTCCGGCAGGCACGTCTTCGGATCAACGCCCGGCGATTGCGGCAGCATAGCCGCACCAATGAAGTGATCCGGAAACAATGTGCTGACACGGTAGCACAGTTCATTGCAAATCGACGCCCAGGTCGACGACACCGAAAAATCACCGATGTGATGCGCCATGAAGCTGGCGCGCGGACTGAAAATAGTCAGATCACTTCCACGCTCTTGCATCTTCTTGAGTTGATTGTCGATGATCGACTGCCGCAGTTCGTCGTCACTAATTTTGAGATCCGACACGCGTGGCCTTTGCGATGGATCATTGATCGACGCAATTTGCCTGTTGCGCCAGTCTTCAAGCGGCATTGGGGCTGTCGTATAGTGGCCGTGGACATCAATAATCACGTCAGTCTCCAATATCAGAAATGTGCAATAAGCTACGCGGTCTTATGCCAAATGGCGCGCGGAACCATCACTTCGCCCCGCATGAT
>JABFRJ010000206.1 GCA_013141255.1 Hyphomicrobiaceae bacterium | reverse complement strand
TCGCCGTCGTGCTCTCCGCCCAAGCCACAGATGCCGGCGTCAACAAGGCCACCCGTGCACTTTTCAAGGTCGCCGATACGCCGGAAAAAATGGTCGGGCTCGGTGAAGATACAGTTCGCGAGTACGTTAAAACGATCGGTCTGTATCGAAACAAAGCCAAGAATGTCATCTTGCTCTCACAAAAATTGATTGCGGAACATGGCAGCGTTGTCCCCGCCAGCCGCGACGCCTTAACCGCTCTTCCTGGTGTCGGCCGCAAAACCGCTAATGTTGTGCTCAATATGGCCTTCGGTCAAAAAACCATGGCCGTCGATACGCACGTCTTTCGTGTCGCCCATCGCTTGGGATTGTCGGATGGCAAAAATCCAGAAGCCGTCGAAGACGATTTGATGCGCGCCATCCCCGACGAATACTTATTTCATGCCCACCATTGGCTGATCCTCCATGGCCGCTACACCTGCCTCGCCCGCAAACCGCGCTGCGGCCTGTGCCCAATCTCGGACTTATGCACGTCCGCTGATAAAGTAGACGATGCATAACCGCCCGTTATGTCAGCATCTCAAAAACGACGCTTGCCCACGTCTCGCGTCCCTGCGAGCGTGTGGCGCACAAAACGCCACAATTCGATAGGTGAAAATTATATGTCGGTCGCCAACGGTCGCGCCTTTCTGTCCATCCCTGGACCAACCAACGTCCCCGACGCAGTCTTGCAAGCCATGATGCGCCCGGCCGTCGACATCTATGCCGGTCCCATGGTGGCAATCACGGACAGCATTCTTACCGACCTCAAAAAGATATTCCGCACTGAAGGCCACACCTACATTTATGCAGCCAACGGCCACGGTGGTTGGGAAGCGGCCATCACGAATGTACTCTCGCGCGGCGAGCGTGTGCTGGTACTGGAAAGCGGTCGCTTCGCTTTAGGTTGGGGAGAGATGGCGCAATTTATCGGCATCGAGACCGAAATTCTCCCCGGCGATTGGCGCCGCGCTGTCGCCCCCGCCGCGCTCGAACAACGGCTGCGCGCAGATAAAAGCCATACAATCAAAGCTATATTGACGGTGCAGATTGATACAGCATCAGGCGTGGTCAACGATATTGCAGCCATTCGCAAAGCCATAGATGCCGCGAAACACCCGGCCCTCCTGCTGGTAGATTGCGTTGCGTCCCTTGGCTGCATGCCATTTGAAATGGACCAATGGGGCGTCGATGTTGCCATGGCCGGGTCCCAGAAAGGCCTGATGGCGCCCCCCGGTTTGGCCTTCGTCGCAGCCAATGCAAAAGCCCACGCGGCTCATGCAATAGCCAACATGAAAACGCTCTATTGGGACTGGACCTTCCGCCAAGGCGCAGAGCATTACAGAAAATACTGCGGCACCCCACCCGAGCATCTTCTGTTCGGCCAACGCGCTGCGTTTGATATACTTCTTGGTGAGGGTTTGGAAAAAGCTTGGACGCGACACGCCCTCCTCGCCCGCGCCGTCCATGCAGCCGTCAGCAAATGGTCCGAGGGCCAAACACTCGCGTTCAACATCACAGAACCCGCGCAACGCTCAATGTCAGTCACCAATGTCTTGGTCCAAGGCCGCAACCCCGCCGACCTCATGCGCTACACCCAAGAGAAATGCGGTGTGACGCTCGGCCTAGGCATCGGCGCGCTCGACGGTAAAGCCTTCCGAATTGCACACATGGGCCATACCAACGCCCCCATGGTCCTCGGCACACTAGGCGCCATAGAAATGGGCCTCAAAGCACTCAAGATCCCGCACGGCGCTGGTGGCACATCGGCAGCAATTGAATCGCTCGCTGCTGCGGTCCCCGCCAGTGCGGTCACAGCATGACGGTGACAGCCGCCCAGCAAGGCGAAGTCACGACCGATACTGACAATCGCCGAACGCTCATCATACTCGCAGTTGGCAATTTTATTGTCGGTATCGCAGCCTTTGTTGTGCTCGGTCTTATGACTACACTGTCAAAAAGCCTCGGCGTCGATCAGGCCAGCATGGGCCGCATCATTACCGATTATGCTATCGCCTACGCCATCGGTTCTCCTCTCGCCATCGCCGCTACGGGACGGTTGCCACGGCGTGTCGTAGTCTCGCTCGGCATGTTACTTGTCGGCATCGGGGCGGTCGCAAGCGCCTTCGTCACGTCTTTGCAGGCAATGGAACTCGCCCGAATTATCGGCGCCTTCGGTGGCGGTCTTTATGGGCCCGCGACGGCAGCGATCGCCGTCTCCACCGCAGCGCCTGAGCGACGCGCAACCGCTTTATCCATTGTTTTTATGGGCTTCACTGCAGCACAAGGTATTGGAACACCGGCAGGAACTTGGCTCGGATACACTTTCGGTTGGCAGACGTCGTTCCTCATCATCGGCCTGCTCGCGCTCGCCATGACAGGAGTCTTGTGGCGCACGGTCCCCGCCGCTATCGCTTTTACGCCGACCTCGCTCTCGGAGCTGGGCCGTGTCATTCGCAACGGGCCTATTCTGATGGTGCTCTTGTTCACTGTCGCCTTCGTCGGCGCGACCTACACGACACTCACGTTTATAACGCCAATCCTTGAGCAACGATTGGGCGTCGGTCGTGACGGCGTCTCAACCTACATGATGATCTATGGCTCGATGGCATTCATCGCAGCCGTGTTCGGCGGCATGGTCGCCGACCGCATCGGCAATTCGCGTGCCTTGCTTGTACTTTGCGCCATGCACGCCGTGCTATTACCAATGGTTACGCAAGGCCCCTCGCACCCGATTGCCGTCGCGCTTGTATTGGGTGGTTTCTCATTGTTTGGTTGGGCGCATTTCACAATGCAGCAGTCACGCTTGGTCGCTATCGCGCCGCAAGAGGCGCAGCTCGTGATCGCACTCAACAGCTCAATGCTCTACGTCGGCATTGCACTGGGATCGGCTCTCGCCGCGCAATTGCTACCCATACCGAGTTATCAGGGCCTCGCACTGGGGTCATTTGTGTTGGTGACGTCCGCAGCGCTAATCCTGGTGTTGGGCGACCGCTGGATCGCCGCTCGTCGCACGCGCTCCTGAGCCCCCTCTCTCCCGAGTCAAAGAGCACGCAAAAAAGCCCTTGGAAGCAGCGAGGTTTCCAAGGGCTTTGCATTTTACCGGCCAAGTATCGACGTGATTACAGAAACAATATGCCTCCCGCCGTCCGCTCAGACTTGCTCTTTCAGCTCTTTTGCCGCGCGAAACGCAACCTTCTTCGAAGCTTTGATCTTGATCGCTTCACCAGTCGCAGGGTTGCGACCCATGCGCGCGGCACGCTTGCGCACCTGCAGAACGCCGAGACCGGCCATACGAATGCGGGCACCCTTCTTCAGATGCTTGGTGATCATGCCAACGAGGTCGTCCATGATCGCATTTGCCTGCTTCTTTGGCAGTTCGTGCGTTTCAGCGAGTGCGGCACCTAGATGTTTGAGTGTAACAGTGTCTTGCTTCGCAGCTTTTGCGGCTTTGGCAGCTTTGGCCATGAGGTGTGTCCCTAAAATAATTCGACTAAGGCGCGTGAGATGCAGCACTTTTGCCCGTAAATCAAGCGATTCTCGCGAGTGAGTATCAAGTTGTGCGCTGTTTTCCAGCATTTGTCGCATCAAACTTTCGCCACGAAGTGTCACAGCGCGCGTCGCCGCACGGTTCTGCACGGCCAAAAAAAAATTGTAATTGGGCAATCAATCAACGCATTGTACCGCTACGTCCAGCGCTGCGCCGAGACCAAAAGTTAAAATGAATCTTCTCAATTTCAGTGCTGTGCCCCAAGGATCTCGTCGGCGGCGCCGGATTTGGTAAGAAATTCTTAGTCTCCGTCACGCAGGTTGATGCGCTCCAATTGGCAGGCAATTGTGGGAGGCGGACAGTGAAGCAGTTGGGTGTCACACTCGTAGCGCTGGGGCTCGCGGCATCGTCGGCATTGGCCCAAACAATGTCGACGGGTGACGCTCGCTTCGACTTTTCCAACGAGGCACTGCGGCCCAAAACAGAAGTCCAGAAGCTGCTCGTTGAAAGCTATCTGGCAGCCATTGCAGCAAAGTCGACAGACGCACTTCTGGCGCTCGTCCACCCCGTTTCGCGGGCGTGCATTACAAGCGACACGGGGCGTGCATATCAAAGCCAGGTCCACGCGCGCGATATCAGTCGCAACATACCGTCAAACGCACGACTGATTATACAGCCGTTCATCGACCCATTGGCATTGACCGACAAATCCACCGAATTTGCAACCCTGCCCATAAGTCCAAGCGAAATCTTGGGCATTGACTACATCTGGGA
>JABFRJ010000532.1 GCA_013141255.1 Hyphomicrobiaceae bacterium | reverse complement strand
CAAAATGCGAGCCCGATCGAGCGTCGTGCTCAAATAATAGGCATTATGTAGTTCGGGCTCCTGCCCAGCCCGAACGATCGAAACGGTACTCAATTCCCAATATCCATCCTGCAAAACGCCGCGTCGAGCCAGCAGCTGTTCTACGAATACACCCTTCTTATCATACTGGTAAATAGTAACACCACTCAGCGTCAGGCCCCGGTCCGACACCGCGTTCGCGGTCATGACGGAGGGGCCATCGACGCCATCCTGCCGCAACCAATTCCCATCACCAGCCGTAATCGATTGCGACTGTCCACCGAATGTTGTGGCCATAAGCCGCTCTGCTCTCGCCATGCTGGCAGCCGCAAAGGGATTATACAACACAACCGTGATCACTCCGATCAGCACCGCAACCGTAAACCCGGGTCGGCAAAACTGCCACACCGACATGCCACCAGCCCGCATGACGGCCAATTCAGTTTTCCGCGACAGGCTCATCAACGCCCCGATGGACCCCACGAGCACCGCAAACGGGATCAAAATCTCCGTAAAAGCATGCAATCGCAGGAACCCAATGAACGCCAACTGTCCCATAGTCACTGTTTTGGCCGACCTTGCTTGGCGTAGTAACTCGATCATATCGACCATGAAAATCAACGCCATACATACAACCAAAGCGCCCGCGATCATGAGCGCGAAACGTCGGCCAATATAGTAGCGAAGGGTGCGTGCGCGAAACATGGTGCCTCACTCCGCCGTCTTCGGCGTGGCGCGGCCGACAAGAGGCCGCACGATACGGCCAATCGTTTCTGCCAGCCGCGTCCGCGCACCAATGAACGCGCGCACGATCTGCGGCTGTGGCCGCGGATACATGTTGTTCACAATAATCAACGTCGAAATCAAGCACGATCCCAATGGCACAACATACTGCCAAACAAACGCGCCGGGCCGGATCACAGATGCGTTCGCAGCCGCAATGCCGAGCAACCTCAAGCCTACGCCGCCTGCAAACGCCGTGACAAGCGCATTGGTCCGGTTTTGCCGCGTTGTCTGTGCTTGCCCCGCGAATGAGATCGCGATCAGCACAAACGCAAATGGATAGAAAACATTCGAGATCCGGTCATGCAACTCGGACGTAAACTTCCCTGGCTGCCCCGTCCCCGGAGCGACTGGCTCCGCAGCTTTTGCCATCAGGTCTGGCGTTGACATCTCGCGCACACGCAACTCTGTGCCCCCATCACCCCGCTGTTCAAAGCGATTAATGTCCACCGCGTAGCGATCAAACGTAATGATATCCGCCGCCGACGCCGCCGATCCCTGCCGCAAGATATGCCCATTTTGCATGAGCAAATACGCGGCCTTGTCGCGTTTGATGATGTATCCGGTCTCCGCCAAGTACGATTTAATGTCTTTGGGATCACGCGCGTCACTGAGCAATAGCCCAAGCAATTTCCCATCCACCGCACGATCCCGTATATGGATCGTCAAGCGCGGCTCCGGTTGGCTGAAACGTCCCGGCTGAATAACCTGGGTAATCAAATCCGAACGCACTTGTTGAATGCGCTCGCGCAATTCTTTGCTCGCCCACGGCGCCACCACATGATTGATCGCGCTGACAAATAGAGTAATCAACACAGCCAGTAGCATCAACGGAAACATCAGCCGCCACGACGGCATCCCACCCGCCGTCATGACAATGAGTTCGCTATCGCCATTGAGCCGGTTGAGCACATGCAGACTTGAGATGAGGACAGCGAGCGGGGCAATAAACGCCATCAGCGTCGGCAAAGCCAGCGAGGTAAGCCCGAGAAATGTTCCCGCGTTTTGTCCCTGATTTGTCATCAAATCGATCTGACGCAGCGCCACTGCGATCCACGTCACCAGCGTCAACGACAACAGGATCAGAATGACCGCGCCCAGCGCCTGGCGAAATACGTAGCGACTGAGAATGCGCATGATTGCGTTTCAGACCCTTCCCAAACACACCGCTAATAGCCGCACTTTGCCGACGTCCAACAGCTCGCAACATCGATTTGGCAGCTCTACATCCAGTTAAACGCCAAAAATCTCCGCCAGTCGCACATTAAGACTCACATCCAGCCACCCTTCCTGCCGCATTCCCGGCTCTCATAGCAAGGTGGCCGAAACTTGTCCCCAAACACCGACGGGCCATCGAATCAACACTTGCTCGCCGAAACGACCCGTTTGCCGATGTCCCGCAAGACCGGGGATGCGGCATATCCCAGGTTTGCACGACCGCCCACGCCGTTTAAGGTGCGGTCATCATCGACTGCCGACTCAGACTTTCGCCCTTCGCCTCACTCGGTATTGTTTTCAATCCTCAGCATCATGGCAATTCACATATGACCGCACAATTCGAAATCCGCTTCGCCCCATTGTCGGCTGCCCCCCAAGCGACCGCCTTAGTCCTGTGCGCCAATGATCTCGCCCTCGGTGCTACTGCACGCGATCTAGATCAGAAATCTGGCGGTCAAATCGTCAGAGCTGCTGGTGCCGCTCAGTTCACCGGCAAAGCCCGCAAATCCATCGAAATTCTAGCGCCCGCCAAGCTCGATATGCAACGATTGCTTGTCCTCGGTGTCGGCACCGAAATCGGCGAGCTCGACCGCTTGCTGCTCGGCGGTGCGGCCCTGGCGCTGATTAAATCTCGCCCCACCGAGACCGCCAGCATTTACCTCGAAAACCTCCACGGCAGCCAAGCCACCACGTCAGAGATCGCCGCCGATTTCGCCCTCGGATTGCAACTGCGCGGTTATGAATTCAAAAAGTATCAGACCAAGCGCGCCAAAACGGCCAACGGCAATGGAGCCAATGGTGGAGCTAACACTGGCGAAGGGGACGCCGACAAATCCACCGAACTTAAAACCATTGTCCTCCACGTCGCCAAACCGGAGCAGGCTGCCGAAGCCTACCGCGCCCGTGCAGCCATCGCCGAAGGCGTCGCCCTCGCTCGTGATCTTGTCAATGAGCCTGCCAACGCGTTGGGACCCGTCGAATTTGCCGAACGCGTCCGCGATTTAGGTGCCACTGGCCTCGACATCGAAATTCTGGATGTGCCCGCGCTCGAAAAGCTCAAAATGGGCGCGCTCCTTGGTGTGGCCCAGGGCAGTGCTCGACCTGCACGCGTCGCCATCATGCAGTGGCACGGTGCCAAGGGCAAAAAGACCAAGCCGCTCTGCTTCGTTGGCAAAGGCGTCGTCTTTGACACCGGCGGCATATCGATGAAACCCGCAGCCGGCATGGAAGACATGAAAGGCGACATGGCAGGCGCAGCTTGTGTCACCGGCCTTATGCTAGCCCTCGCCAAACGCAAAGCTCCCGTCAACGCCGTCGGTCTCATCGGCCTCGTTGAGAACATGCCATCTGGCAACGCCATGCGTCCGGGCGACATCGTCACATCAATGTCGGGCCAGACTATCGAAGTCCTCAACACCGACGCTGAGGGCCGTCTCGTCCTCGCCGACGTACTGACCTACGCTCAGCAACGCTTCAAACCGCGCATGATCGTCAACCTCGCCACGTTGACCGGCGCCATCATGGTCGCGCTCGGCAAGGAATTCGCTGGCCTTTTCAGCAACGACGACAAGCTCTCAGAAGAACTCGCAGCGGCAGGCCGCATCACCGGCGAGCGCGTGTGGCGTATGCCGCTCGACAAAGCCTACGATAAGCTCATCGATAGTAAGAATGCCGACATGAAGAACATCGGCGGTCGCTTCGGTGGCGCCATCACCGCCGCGCAGTTCATACAACGTTACATCGACGACACTCCTTGGGCCCACCTGGACATCGCGGGCACAGGTATGGACTCAAGCCGCACCGACATTTCCCAAAGTTGGGCCTCCGGCTGGGGCGTCCGCCTACTCGATCGCCTGGTCGCCGACAGCTACGAACGCCACGAGAAGTAGAACGCAACGTCACAACAAACCCAAGACCCAACTCCTGGACCGAGTACAACGCTCGGTCCAGAGCCCAGAACCTGGACCACAGACATAAGACGATGCTCGCAAGCAAACCGCAAATTCCACAAAACTCGCCGATAACCCAGATCTAAAACCGATTATTTTCCATAATAACTATTATGCGAACGACGGGTGTTGGTGTCAGATTGCCCAGATCGCCCCCTAGATGACCGCCCGTTAGCTGGCCGACCACGAAATGGCATCAGCTAAACCGCCGCCTGCCGAGCACTTACCTGCCCGCTATCCCAGCCGCAGTTTCGAAACCGACCTGTGACCTTCATCCAACGGTGAACCGTGAGTACAACAGCCAGACCCGCCCCAGCC
>JABFRJ010000406.1 GCA_013141255.1 Hyphomicrobiaceae bacterium | reverse complement strand
ACCTGAGACGATGCCCGCGTGACTGAATGTAGCGCCAACGAATGTTGTCGTGCTTTTGTGGCAGCTCTCGCAGGCAGCCGTCGTTGCAACGTGCGTCGCAGACTTTCCTTTGGCGGCGGTGCCGTTATGGCAAGAGGCGCAGCCCGAGACGATGCCCGCGTGACTGAATGTAGCGCCAACGAATGTTGTCGTGCTTTTGTGGCAGCTCTCGCAGGCAGCCGTCGTTGCAACGTGCGTAGTTGGCTTGCCCTTGGCCGTCGCGCCGTTGTGGCAAGAGGCGCAGCCCGAGACGATGCCCGCGTGACTGAATGTAGCGCCTGCAAAGGTGACAGTACTTTTATGGCAACTCTCGCAAGCAGCCGTGGTGACGACGTGCGACGTTGGCTTGCCTTTAGCCTTTATGCTGTTGTGGCAAGTGGCGCAACCAGACGTGATACCGGTATGATCCATAGCCCGCGAGATAAAGAAAGCAGTGTTTTTATGGCACGATTCACATGGGGCTGACGTCACGATATGTGTGGTGGTTTTGCCGCGCGCTAGAGTGCCATTGTGACAGGCCGCGCAGGTTCCAAAGGCTTGGGAATGATCGTAACGAACTTGCTTGAAGCTCGAAACAGCATGGCAACTTTCGCAAAGACTGCTTGTTGGTGGATGCTTTGTATTCTTGCCAATCGCGGTCACACCATTGTGGCATCCAGCGCACCGTTGCGGCGTACCCTTGAAACGTCCCGCTTGGTGGCATGACGTGCAATCTGCACCTAGATGTGGCCCGGTGAGCGCAAAACCAGTACGGTTGTGATCGAAGCCACTGCCGAGAGAACTTTGAGCGCAAGCGGGTGCGACAGCAAGCCAACTTAGAAGCACCAAGGCCGCCAATCGAAGAATGCCGATTGGGCGAAAACGTGCGCAGTTTGACGTTTGCACCGTCATACAGCCGCGCTTCCTTCCAAGTTTAAGCGATTTCGCGAGACCTCAGCCACCGACCAAAGCATGCGCTTGCGCAATTATTCCCCAAGACCGGCTCAAGCACCGCTAGAGCCACACACAACCGCGCGATCGACGCGTACGCCAATCGAACGTCGGGCACTCACACGCCACCAAGATCTCAAACACAGAGTGAGCCACGGCGCGCATTGCCCATGGCAAATCAAAGTGCGTTCACCAACTGCCTAAAGCTGCCGCGTGAAGCGTACCGTCTCGACGAAGAAGCAATTGTTGCTGATCCTCGAAACCTCTGTGTTATCCCTCGCTCCCCCCGGAGCATCCTGTGTAAATAACGATGGCGACGTCGCATTATTCCCTATGAGATTGCTTTTGCGGAGATCTCGCCACGTCAATTTTTAGCGGCAAAATACTTAACTATATCAATACGCTGCGCCGAACCTTAGGCCATTTTTTCGGTCAAAACTGATAAAGCCCAAAGTGCACAAGAAGGGATGATGCACTTCACGAACGCACTCGCAGACTAAATGACAACGTTGGCATCGCAGGTAATGCTCATCGTCTTTGCACCCGTTGCCTGAATGTCGCTGTATCGTGACACTGCTCGCAAGCCCGACCAAACGCGCCACGATGGCTGTCATCGGCGCTGTGGCAACCGTAGCATGACGTATCAAGCTGGATTTTCACGACTGATTTTGTTGCATGACAACTATGGCAGTGCGCCGCTTGGTGCTTACCCGTTAAGGCGAAACGCGTGCTTTTACTATGATCGAACCGCCACCGTGACCAGCCATTAGGATTGTGACATCGCGCGCACGCTGAACCTAGGCGGCCTTCGTGTTTTGTGTCCTTGTGACAGCTTTCACATGCCATCGGTGCATCTTTAAAGCGCGGCGTCTTGTGACAATTATCGCAAGCCACCGCCGCATGTAAGCCAATTAACGGAAAGCGCGTGACATCGTGATCGAACGCGGTTGTTTTTCGCCAACCGGTTTCCTGATGGCACGAGCCGCATCGTGTTCCCAGTTGGCCCTTATGGGGATCGTTCTTTTGATGGCAACTCGCACACGCTGTCGAAAGCTTATCGCGATACAACGACCCAGTGTGGCAGGTATCACACTTCACTTCGATATGCTTGCCACGCAGCGGAAATTTAGTCGATTTATCGTGATTGAAACGGACTTCAGTCCATTTAGTGGATGAATGGCACGTCTCACATTTTTCGCCATAACGCCCGGAGTGCTTATCCTGTGGCTTGTGGCAACTCACGCAGGTCAAGCCGATGTCTCGATAACGCTCGCCGGCATGGCACGAGGCGCAAGGAGCCGATTTATGACTGCCGACAAGGGGAAATTTGGTTTTCGCATGATCAAAGAGCTTGGCCTCGCGCCAAGACTGCTCAGTGTGACACTTCTGACAGTCCTCACCTAAGCGCCCCTTATGGGCATCGTTACTCTTATGACAATCAATGCAGCGGCCTGACGCTTTGCGATACTTGACTGCTGGCGCGTGACAACCTTCACAACGAGCCGATGCGTGCACACCACCGAGTTTAAAATTCGTCAACTCGTGATTGAAGGTCTCTTTGTCCAATGGAGCAATTTGCGCGGCTCGTCCCTTGTGATCAGTGTGGCAGTGCTTGCAATCGCGATTTGCCGCGGAGGGATCACGACCATGGAACCCTTTCTTGGATGACCTATCGCTTGACACATCCTTGTGACAATCGAGGCAGAGCGCTGATTGCCCTTGGCGAGAAAAAGCTTCATGACATTTCTCGCATTCGTTTTCCCATTTGGCATGCCCTTCAATTAGCGGACCTGGCATCACCAATTTCTCAAACAGTGTTTGTGCACTCGCCACCGTCGCGCACGCGCACAGCATGACCGCAACAACACACGTAGCAATGGATTTTCCGAATAGCGGCACGTACCCTCAAAGCATCAATAGATGTGAACAGCGGCAATGTGCAGCGTCGCCGCTAAGATCAAGAGGAGGAAAAGCGGAAGATGCAGCACATGCCAAAGTGCGAACATTCTTTCGAAGGCCTTGAATGTCACGGCGCGGCGGAGGCACGTCACGTAATCCGCTAAAAACGTGTCTACGGACCTGCGGGAATTGCGGCGCTGCGAGCGCGACCACTTCTGCTGCTTCGCTTCCTTGTCCAATTCAAGCTTTATTGTTGCCCCAAGGCGTCTGTGAAACTTGCTCGCCCGAACGCCGAAAACAATAAAATGTCCAATACCCGCGATCGCGCTTGATGCGGGGCGTAAACTGTTCTCAGCGAACTGCTTAAGATCCTCTGCGAATTGAGCGCTCACAGGCGCTTCCTCCCCGAATTGTGCAATTTGCGATCGCACGTCTGTCACGAGATTTTCGATTTCTGATTTTCGCCCATCAAAACTTCGATGGACTTTCCCATAGAGGTAGCGTCCCACCAAGCCACTGATCGCGACCACCAACATTGTGATCAACGCGATGTTGCTGTTGGTGCTGCCTAGTCTAAAATTGGCATGATACAGGATCAGCACGGGGCCAATGACGCCTAGCATCATATGCAGGCGAAACCAAAACTTTACGGAACCCAATGCCCGCATCCATTGAACGCGTTTGCGCAATGGGTAGAGTAGTAGCAGAACCATCGCAGTCGAGCCCGCGATGCCCAGCCAGTACCCGAGACCCGTTTCAGGTGAGAGATAGTTCTCGTCTCTCATCATCCAACCGATGAGTACCGCAAGCACTGTCGCTGCGGCGAACAGTGCCGCAAACACCCGCGATATAAACAATCCTGGATTGAAAGCCCGCATTGGTCGAATGGGTTGCCGACGCTGTTTCGCCGCTTGCTGGACGAGGGAAGGCGTCGAATCAATTGCGCCGAACTCGATCGACCGCTCTGCTGTTAGGCTTTTAGACATGAGGCCCCCTTTGTTGAACCGCTTGCGTTGGCGTCGGATATGCCTGCGCATCAGTCTCACTCGTGATCACGGGGTATGCGATCTCGATATGATGATAGGTGCTGCCGGGTTAAGGCGATTTTGTGGCGCTTTGGTCGTTCATTTCATTCGAATACGGGAAATTAGGCTGAAAAACTGCCCTGGAATAAGGTAGCGAATAGATCGTTGTTGTCCGGGTATGCGCAGAATCGATAGCAATGCGACCACGTCCAGCAGGCGATGCTGAGCGTAGGATTGCGGTCGTTCATGCATCGAACGCCGAGTGGTCATGGCTACAGGCGTCGTGCAAGGTGCGTACTTAAAAGCAGGTGCAAATTCCGCATGCAAATGGACTTCAAGACAACCGTCTATCTTTCAGTGTTAGGCGGCATTTGGGTGGTGTACTACATGCTTCGGCGACGGAAGCACGCTAAGAGTATTGGCGTGCTTGCAGCTGCCCAAGATGCCGGCATGACCGAGCCAGCATCGCTCCATCCCTTAATTGATCCCGCAAAGTGTCTTGGTTGCGGTGCCTGCGTGCGCGCCTGTCCGGAGGGCGATATTTTAGGACTTGTCAATGGCAAAGCGGTGCTGGTTGAGCCGACACAATGTATTGGCCATGGAGCGTGCCAAACCGCCTGTCCACGCGATGCAATTTCGTTGGTATTTGGTACGGAGACACGCGGCGTGGACATTCCGGTGGTAGGGCCGGATTTCCAAACGAATGTGCCTGGGATCTTCATTGCGGGCGAGCTTGGTGGCATGGGGCTGATCAGAAATGCCATCGAGCAAGGGCGTCAGACTATAGACTCCGTCCGCAAGTTTCCGGGAATCGGTCGTGATGACATACTCGATGTGATTATCGTCGGAGGTGGTCCGGCTGGATTTTCTGCCAGCCTAGCCGCATTGCAGCACAAGCTCCGTTTTGTGACAATTGAGCAAGAAAGTTTTGGTGGGACCGTTGCGCATTTCCCGCGTGGCAAAGTCGTAATGACGTCGCCTGCAGAACTCCCGATTGTCGGCAAGATGACTTTCACCGAAGTGAGCAAAGAGAACCTTTTGTCATTTTGGGAGGGAGCTGCACGCAAGGTGGGCCTGAAGATTCGATATGGTGAGCGTGTTGAGGCCATCACTTCGGACAGCATGGGGTTTACGGTTGCAACAACCCAGAATAACTACGTGTCGCGAACGGTGCTGCTTGCCATCGGACGGCGCGGAACTCCACGCCGCCTAGACGTTCCGGGCGAAGATTTATCTAAAGTTGTGTACCGACTGACGGACCCTGAACAGTATCGCAATATGCAAGTTCTTGTTGTCGGGGGGGGCGACAGCGCTCTTGAAGCAGCAGGTAGTATTGCCGAACAAACCGGGACCGTTGTTACGCTCTCATACCGGGGGGCTGCCTTCGGACGCGCAAAGTTAGCAAACCGCCAACGCGTCGACACGGCCGAGAAATTGGGGAAACTTAAAGTTCTACTCAGCTCAACTGTCGAACAGATAACTGAAAACAAGGCCATCCTCAGCCATCAAGGGCGCTCGATAACGATCGAAAACGACGCTGTGGTCGTCTGCGTAGGGGGAATACTTCCAACGCCCTTCTTGGAAAGTGTGGGCATTGAAATCGAGAAGAAATATGGCACACGGTAAGAGACCACAGCACAAACTGTGCTTACAAACCTTGGCTATTCTGGTTGCATTGTGCGGTTTGCCAGCAATATCCAATGCTCAAACGTCAATGGAAGCTGTAGAAACCGCCATTCGGAACGGGAATTTTACGTCCGCTGCAGTCGCATTGCGGAAGGAAGCAGACGCTGGGTCTGCTGACGCGCAGTATCGTCTGGCATCCCTTTACCGCTCGGGGCGCGTGCCCGCTCATGGCGATGCGGCGGCATTCAAACTCATGCAAATGGCTGCGGCACGAGGACACGCCAAGGCCCAATATAACTTGGGTAAAATGTATCTTTCCGGGCGTGGTGGAGAGAAAGACGTGCCTCTCGCCCGTTCGTGGCTCGCGAAAGCGGCAGCTCAAGGCCTGGACGAACCGCGGCAATTGTTGCGCGAGCTGGATAGTGTCGTGACTACGTCGACCACAGCGGCGGTCGGCACTCCACCTTCGTCGCTGCGTGCCAAACTACCGGCACCACTACCGACCGTAACAGCCGATGCGGCAGTGTTGCTCAATGCAGCCAGCCGGGGTCAGGTTGATATTGTGAAGGCGCAAATCGCTGCTGGCACACACTTGGACATCCGGGATGATGACGGCAACACTTCACTCGCGCGCGCCGCGGCGACTGGGAAATTTGCTGCGCTTAGCCTCTTGATTGATGCAGGCTCAAAAATTGAGCCACGCAACACGGCGGGAAATACACCACTGATGCTCGCTGCAGCAAATGGACATGCTGAAGTTGTTGACCTGTTGCTTGGGAAGGGTGCCGACTTTAAGGTCGAAGGTGCGCTTAAACGCACGGCGCTGGCACAGGCCGTAGAGGGTTGCCATGCCAAAGTTGTGACCAGCTTGATGCGTGCTGGTGCATCCGCGCGGACGCGAGACGCGAATGATTTCACGCCACTTATCAACGCGGCTCGCAGATGTGACAACGCCGTTTTGGCACCGCTCCTGGCAGACAAAACAACCCTCAACGAGGTGACGCAAACTGGACATTCGGCATTGTGGATGGCCGCGGATCGTGGAAATGTGCCTGCTATAAATACGCTGCTAGCAGCTGGCGCCGACACGAGCCTCGCTGATAGTGAGGGACGGACAGCACTACTTAGAGCTATCGAAGTCAGACAAGTAGGGGCATCTCTTGAGCTTGCACGGCGCGAGGGCAACATAGCGCGGCAAACCAAATCGGGAAATTCGGCGCTCATGCTCGCCGCTGGAATTGGTGCTGAAGCCATCGTCAAAGCCTGTCTGTCCGCCAAAGCACCCACGAACACCCGCAACGCACTTGGACTATCGGCTTTGATGCTGGCCGCCCGGGAGGGGCACAAATCGGTGGTGGATATTTTGCTCGCAGCGGGTGCGGACAAGTCTCAACGCAGCAAAAAACGCGAGACAGCTCAAGACTTGGCGGCGGTCTCTGGACACACAGCGGTCGCAAAATTGCTTGGTGCCACTTCAGAAACATCAATCTCTGAAAAGCAATAAGCGAGCATTACGGAGCCAATTTGCGACTCTTGAACGCTTGATCGCACCCAATCAACTCACCATCGTCCTAGATTGTCGGCGAAACTTGATTGGTGCCGTTCACAGTCGATAGTGTGGTACTGGATGCTTTCTTTCCCCTAAGGAGATATGCCGACCTCGCGAGCGGTGGCGCTAATCTGGTCGCGCACGGATGGAGTGTCAGCGAAGACTTTGAGCGCGCGCGCCAGTGCGGCTTTCGCCTGATCCATCTCACCCAACACGACACGTGACCGCAGCAGCTTAATCCAACCGTCGGCATCGCGCGGATTGGCATCGAGACGCGTTTGCAGCCCATCGACCATGCTGCGGATCATAACAGTGCGATCACTCGCCGAAAGACTCTCCGCAGCCTTCACGTCTGCGGCCGTCGGTCCGCGTTGGATGGACTGCTGGGGCGCTGTCGCTGCTGGCTGAGTTGCGTCAGCCGAAGCTGCCTCCTGTTTGAGTTTGCCCAAGATTCCCGGGCCAGTTGGCGATACCGGTAACCTCGCGCCGATGTCGATGCCACTGGCTTTGGCAAGTTCCTGCGTTTGCTGCCGCACCTCAGCCTCCCAGTCGTCAGTCGAATTGGCATCCCGAAGGAGCGCAATCCAGGCATCGAGTGCGCCGCTTGCGTCGCCAGCCTGTTCCTTTGCGAGGCCGATAAAGTACCGTGCGCGTGGGTCTTTCGCGTCAAGCTTCAGCGCCTCCTCACTCAAGCGCAGCGATTCAGGCGTTACTTTTCCATCGGCTGCACGCACAAGTGCTTCTGCCCAAGCCGTTTTCAACGCGCCGACACTAGGTTGCAGTGCTGATGCTTTAGCATAAGCAGCAGCGGCTTCTTGATAACGATCCGTGCGAAAATAGGACCACCCGAGCATACGCCAACCGTCAGCGTCGCCTGGCGACTTGGTCAGGCGTTGCACCAATCGGTCAACCATTTCATCGACACTCGATAAGGCCTGCGCTTGCGGAACTCCTCCGACTTGCGCCGAGGGTCCGGGTTGAGCCGCCCCTGCAATTGGGGGGTGGTTCGGGCCAACAGACGCAGGCGTTGCTGTCGACGTTCGGCGTGCGGACGGAATATCCGGGCTGCCATTGAAAGCGTAAAGAATCGTCCCACCCAGCGCAATTCCACCTGCGATGATACCTGCAAAGAATTTGCGCTCAATGAGGGCCAGAATGCGAACCGGTGCATCTGCATCACGCTGCAATGCAAACACACGGCGTTTGATCTCGAGACGCGATGCTTCTGCTTGTGTCGCATCAATTGCTCCATCGGCAAGTTCGCGATCGATCTCAGCAAGCTGGTCGCGATAGACATTCGCCTCGGTCGCGGGGTCGGGAGCGCGTGCTGACGCGTCGGCACGCAGGAACGGAGCTGCCAAAAACAGCGACGCTGCGACGATCATCAACGTCAAAATCACCCACAACATCATTGGCTGGAATCCTTTTTCAGCAGTGCATCGACCTGCTTGATTTCATCGGTCGTTAATGCTGGAGCGGACACCTCTGCACCGATGTGTCGCCGCGCGAAGTAATGCCGAACACTCCAGCCTGCCAGCGCAAGCAGCAGGAATGGCCCAATCCAAAGAAGCAACGTATTCAATTGAAAAGGCGGCTTTAATAGGACGAAATTGCCATAGCGCGACACCATAAATGTCTTAGCCTGGGCGTCACTATCGCCAGCAGTGAGCCGTTCGCGAAGTAGCTGCTTCAAGTCAAGCGCGAGTGGCGCGTTTGACTCATCAATCGATTGATTCTGACAAACGACACAGCGCAGCTCTTTGCCAATGGCGCGTGCCCGTTCTTCAATGCGTGGATCGCTGGTAGGCATTGCAGTTTGGGACTGCACCTGCGCCAGAGTGCTCGAGCTTTTGATTGCCGAGATCGAAAACATAGCAGTGAGCAACAGCGCGAGGCTGCCAAGGCTGCGCCGCATAAAAAGCAAAATTGTACGTCTATCCATGCTCATCATTCCTTCGCCAGTGCTGCGAGCAAGGGGGCGAATGTTTCCGCCCAAACGTCGTCGGTCACTGCTCCCGCATGGCGATACCGGATACGCCCGGTGCGATCGATAACAAAGGTTTCAGGCACGCCTGTTACACCCAGATCGATCCCGAGCCGACCGTTCATATCGTCACCAACTTTTAGATAGGGACTGCGGTTCGCCTTCAGCCATTTGAGGCCATCGCCTGGTTTGTCTTTCCAGTTGATGCCGTAAAGCGGAATGGCACCCTCGCGTTGAATACGCAGCAACGTCGGATGTTCAACACGACAGCCGGCACACCAAGACGCAAAAATGTTGACGAGCTTAATCCCGCCTGTGAGATCCTTGCTCGAAAGTCCGCCATCACCTGCGACCAAGCCCGCAAGCTCGAAGCCCGGCACCGGCTTGTCGATGAGCTGTGATGGCATTTTTCGTGGATCGTTCAACAAGGCGAACCCGAGAGCCGCTACGATCAGAACGAATGCAAAAAGTGGCGCAGTCCGCATTGAGAGTTTCATGTCAAATCCGTCGCTGTTACCATTTGATCATTCTGCCGGGATTGACACGACTGCCGCATCTGGTCGCCGCGCAGCAATGCCAATCCGCCAGCGCCGATCGGACAACGACACAAATCCGCCGAGCGCCATGATGAGACCGCCAAGCCAAATCCAGGGCACAAACGGATGATGATAAAGTCGCACTTGATGTCCGCCGTCAGGGGTCTTATCGCCGAGGGTGACGTAAATATTGGAGAGCAAATTGGTCCGAATGCCTGCGTGCGTGGTCAACTGTTCGCGTACAGGATAGAAGCGTCGCTCTGAGATCAGTGTTGTGACTGGACGATCCTTACGAGTGACGATAAATGTGCCCTGTTCTGCCTCGTAATTCGGTCCCTGCGCAATGCTGACTGTGCGCAATGTCACTTCATAGCCAGCCAGCGACAACCCTTTCCCCGGCGTCAACGCACCTGCCGTTTCAGTTGCCCAGGCCGACATTCCAGCAATGCCCATCACGGTCAGACCAACGCCTGCATGGGCGAGAATAAGCCCGTAAGTCGCGCGCGGTGTCGTACGCGCGAGATTGAGCGTCGTTTCCAACGATGCGCTACCCAAGCGTATTCGTCGTGAGAGAATAACAAGTGATCCAACAACAATCCAAGCCGCAATGGCAAATGCAATGGCTGCGAGCAAACTCTTGCCGAATGTCGCGAGTAGCACCAGAAGCAATACTGCAATCGCGGCACCTGCCGCAACGCGCAACCGTGTGAGAGCTTCACGAAGCTCATCGCGTTTCCAACGCAGCATCGGTCCTATTGCCATTGCGGCGAGCAACGGCATCATAATGCTCACAAACGTGACATTGTAGTAAGGTGGCCCAACGGAAATTTTATCGCGCGTCAAAAGATCGATGAGCAGTGGATAAAATGTTCCGATAAAAACGGTCCCCGTTGCGACTGACAGCAACGCATTATTGAGCGTGAGAGCGCCTTCGCGGCTCACGGGCGCAAACGGCGCGCCGTACCGAAGCACAGGCATACGCAGCGCGTAGAGGGTGAGTGCGCCTCCGGTCGCGATAACCAACAAACCAAGAATGAAAACGCCGCGCGCAGGATCTTGCGCGAAGGCGTGGACGCTCGTCAGAACGCCCGAACGAACGAGAAATGTACCAAGGAGCGACAACGAGAACGTGAGAATGCCAAGCAGCAGCGTCCAACTGACAAGAGCATTTCGGCGTTCGACTACCAGGGCGGAATGCAGCAGCGCCGTACCTGCGAGCCATGGCATGAACGACGCGTTCTCGACTGGATCCCAAAACCACCAGCCGCCCCAACCGAGTGTGTAGTAAGCCCACGCACTGCCGAGCACGATGCCTATGGTTAGAAAACACCATGCTGCAAGCACCCAAGGGCGCACCCAGCGGGCCCACGCAGCGTCAACACGCCCCTCAATCAGAGCCGCAACCGAAAACGAAAACGCCATAGAGAACCCGACATAACCGAGGTAGAGAAATGGCGGATGAATTGCCAGCCCTGGATCTTGCAAAATCGGATTGAGCCCATTGCCATCAAGCGGCGCGGGATCGACGCGTTCAAACGGGTTCGAGGTGAAGACAATAAAGGCCAGGAAGCCGAGCGCGATCATGCCTTGGACGGCAATTGCGTTACATCGCAAGCGATCAGGCAGTGTGTCGCCGAATGCCGCTGCTGCCGCTCCAAATAGAGCGAGGATTAGGACCCAGAGCAACATTGAACCCTCGTGGTTCCCCCAAACTCCGGAGATCTTGTAAACCATCGGCTTAGCCGAGTGGGAATTGGCAACAGCCGCAGCCACCGAGAAGTCAGATGTCACAAATACGTAGGTCAAGCACGCGAAGCTCAAGCCGACAAATACAAGCTGCGCCATTGCTGCTTGCCGTGAAAATGCAACCAATACCGGATCCCGCGATCGCGCGGCAAACAGCGGCACAATCGATTGCGCAAGCGCGATCAAAAGCGCCAAGATCAGTGCCATGTGCCCGATTTCTGCTGCCATTCTAGGGGAGACCTCATTGTTCGCCTGCTTAAGGCGACTTAAAAAAAATGCTGTGATCAGCCCCATGGGACATGGAGATTGCTTGCTTATGCCTATGCGACCAAGTCACGTGCGGCAGATACACCGATTCGCACAGGCAACCTGTCAACGGCAAATTTGGTCCACATGTGGCAAAGCTGCGATGCCGCTTATTTTACAATCCCTGAAAACTTGGGCCTGAAAACTTGGGCCTGAATACCCGCAGTTGCCATGACAACGTCTCATGATCAACTTTCAACGCCCGATATGTCCCCATTCAGACAATTTATTTGAGGCAGAGATTTCTCTATTCAATGTTCAATATGGAGAAACGCCCATCGTTCAGTCATTTTGCAGGGGCTTAAAACGGTTCATCGGCCGGGTGCACTTTGATCAATCGGAAACACCGTCTACGGCTCGTTAATAAACTTCATGCATGCTGGAGAGGTTTCGTGGTCCCTCCAGACTGCGATTTTCGTGTTGTGTATTTTGAGTGTGCCCAATGGAAATGGCGTTATACGCGGTGCCACTGGCGATGTTTTTCGCTGTGTACACCTATACTCGTCGCCAGGAGCAGACCCGTAGCATTACGGCGATTAATGAGGCCATCGAAGCAGGCCTCACCGAACCACCGACTCTCCACCCCGTTATCGATCCAGCCAAATGCATGGGCTGCGGCAGTTGTGTCACGGCATGCCCCGAAGGTGAAATTATCGGTCTGGTCAACAAAAAGGCCATTCTACTAGAACCTGCGGAATGTATCGGTCATGGCGCCTGCAAGGCGGCCTGCCCGTTCGATGCAATTTCCTTGGTCTTCGGAACGGCAACACGCGGTGTTGATCTACCAGTTGTCGCGCCCGATTTCCAAACTAACGTGCCAGGACTTTACATCGCCGGTGAGCTTGGCGGCATGGGATTGATCCGCAACGCCATTGAGCAAGGTCGACAAGCCCTTGCCTCTATCGCCCAGCGCAAACCTAGCAAAGTTGTAGATATGCTCGACGTTTTCATTGTGGGCGCGGGTCCTGCAGGGATGTCGGCCAGCCTCGCCGCAAAAGAAAAGGGATTGAACGCGGTTACGGTCGAACAAGAAGACCTCGGCGGTACTGTCGCGCATTTCCCTCGCGGGAAATTGGTGATGACGCAACCAGCGACTCTCCCACTCATTGGCAAAATGACATTTCGTGAAATCTCAAAGGAAGCTCTATTGGAGTTTTGGCATAATGCCGTTCGCCAAGCGGGTCTCAAAATCCAATTCGGCGAACGCGTCGAAGGGATCACGCCTCTTGGGCCGGATGCTGGATTTGAAATCAAGACGACAGTGCGCACCTATCGGTCGAACACTGTACTTCTGACGATCGGGCGACGTGGCACACCGCGTAAACTTGGTGTTCCGGGCGAAGAACAGTCAAAAGTTGTCTATCGGATGATCGACCCGGCTCAGTACACAGGACAGCATGTGGTCGTTGTCGGTGGTGGTGACAGTGCGATTGAAGCGGCCAATGCTCTTGCCGATGAACCTGGAACAACCGTCACTCTCTCCTATCGGAGTGGAGCGTTCGCTCGTTGCAAACCGAAAAACAGAGCCAAAATTGACGAGAATGCAAAATCCGGCCGCGTGAAGGTTGTGCTCAATTCCGTCGTCAAAAATATTACACAAAGTGACGTTGAACTCGTGCAAAAGCTCGACGACGGCCCACGTAAAATCACACTCAGAAATGATGCCGTTATTGTCTGCGCAGGCGGCATCCTGCCTTCAGATTTCCTTCGTAAAATCGGTATCAACGTCGAGACAAAACATGGCACTCACTAAGCAAATCAGCTTGCGTCTTGGTCTCGCTGGGATGTTGGCTCTGGCCGCATCATTGCCCGCGCGCGCGGATACCTCAGGACAGACAGCCACTGCAATGCCGCTCGTGCGGATTGCGCCATTAATAGAAGCAGCCGCCTTTGGTCAGCCCAATAGCGTTGCTGCATTGCTGGCGGAAAAAACTGACCTAAACGCGACCGACCTCGATGGTCATTCGGCCCTGGCGCTTGCTGCTGCTGGTGGTCATGTCACTATCTCAAAGATGCTGATCGAAGCTGGTGCCAAAGTCGAGCAAGCAAATGTGCGCGCTGAAACGCCACTTTGGCTGGCGGCGGCTCAAGGCCATACTGCAGTTGTGCGACTGCTCATTGCGAAGGGTGCTGTCGTGGAGCACCAATCAGCCGCCGGACTTACGGCATTAGCGATTTCGGCCCAACGCTGCCATGATGGTTCAGCCGCAGCTTTGATCAAAGGCGGCGCCGCGATCATGGCAGCGCCGCAACCTGGGCAACATTTATCGCCTTTGATGTTCGCCGCGACCCGTTGCGATGAAAAGATACTCGGCGAACTTCTCGTCGACAAAAATGCAGCCAAGGCGCTCATGGCTGTGCGTGACAATCTGGGGCGAACCGCGCTTTGGCTAGCCGCCGATGTCGGCAATGCTAGCGCAGTCGCGTACTTGCTACGCAGCGGTGCGCAAATTGCTGACGTAGACAACAATGGTGAAACAGCTTTGCATCGCGCGATCTCCCATCCCGAAGTTTTGAGCATCCTACTAGCCCACGGGGCGCAAGTATCGGTCGTGGCGAATGATGGAAATACACCACTGATAAGAGCAGCGGCATTGGGAAAGGCGACGTCTATCAAAGCGCTGCTTACGAAGGGTGCTTCAGTCAATCACAGGAATCGCCTTGGACAGACAGCGCTGATGATGGCGGCCACAACTGACAACGCCGAAATCGTGGACATGTTGCTGCAGGCTGGCGCCAATAGATCCCTCCGCAATGTCCGCCGAGAGGCTGCGCGTGACATCGCCTTACAATATGGGCACACGGGCATCGCTTCACGGCTGCGCTAATTCGGCGATCACTTCGTCCGATCAGCGATTGGTATGGAAATCATAGCGCAGACCGCTGAGGAGTAAAAATTCAGTCTCGTTTTCACGCCCTCGCACGCCATCACGCAGCGTCCAGCGTTTACCGATCTCCAACTCCATCAGCAAATTTCGTGTCAGATTATAAGACGTCCGCAACATCGGATGGACGATGTATTCTTTGATTGGCTCGTGTTTGTAGGCCGCATAACCCACGCGCAACATTGGACCGATACGCCAATTTTCGTCACTCATGGGCAAGCGAATAGAGCCTTCGATGAGAGAACGATTGGCCGAAGCAGTCGTTGCAAACCGATAGCTGCCAGTCACAGTATCATTGGTGCGGAATACATCCGTCGCCATCACTTGCAGCATCGTATACGTGTCCCACCCCATCGATGGCGTCGCAGAAACACCGCCCGATTCTGGCATCGACGACATGTTCGTCACCGTAAGATCGCCCGTAATCTGCAAATTCTCTTTCAGATAGCGCGAGTAGGCCACACTTGCGACTGTACTTTTGGGGGTGCGATCTCGCGCAAGATCTTCGATTTCGCTCATTGAATAGCGGCGCAACAGATCCTTCAACGACGTTTCCATCTGCCCCTGCAGTGCACTGGTTGTGAACATTGTTGGCGAACGACGATAGTCGAGTGTCCCCGTCAACGATGATTTGTCGTCGAAATTTACCGTTCCGGTCCCGAGTACACTGTTGATCTCGTTAAAATAGACATCGTAGTCGATCATGCCAAGACCATGCCGAGTGTCATCGATATAGCGCGCCTCGCCCCCGACGGCGCGTCGATCTGTAAACTTCTCGCTTGTTTGTTCGATAACGTAGGCGCTGATGTCCAGGGCCTTATTAATGCGATAGTCGGCGCTGGCACCGTAGAAAGCCCGATCATACAAAAACGGCAAGTCACTGGACCGTTCGACAGGTGACCCGGCGTAAAGTCTGAGCTTCCAAGCGTCAGCGACTGGTAGGGTCGCAATACCACCATCAAAGCGTCCGAGAATACCTCCACCATAATGCGTCTGGCGGCCAACTCGAAAGCTCCCACCGGATTCTTTGAGCTTCCCTTCCACGTTCAGAGACGAAATGCGAAACTCGTCACGTCCGTCGTTGAAACGATGTTCCTGCGACGCCGACATATGCACGCGAGCCGCATAAAATGCATTACTTGCGCTACTTTCGAAATCGCCTGACGATAGGAGGCTATTGCGATAGGTCTGATAGATATTCTCTTTTTCCCAACCTTGCTGGAGGGTTGGGCGCACGAAGAAATCGCGTCCACCTTGGTTCAGTTGGTAAAAAGACGATATGCTTCCCGAGTGCTGCACGGTCCAAGCGTTCGGTGTCGGTGAGCCAGCAGGCGCTATGACTTTGCTGACGCCGTGACGTGCCGCCCCCTCGGCGGACGCTGCTCCTCCTGACTTACCATCAAGCTTGGTTGCAAGTGACGGCGTCGATGGGAGCGCTACGGGCTGTGCTTGGCTCTCATTCATCCGCTTTTCTAAGGCAGCCATGCGCTTTTGAATGCGAGCGGAACCTTCGCCCGTGGGAAACTGCTTCAAATAAGACTGGTAGTCCGCCCGCGCGTGCGCCAAGTGCCCATGCTTTTCGCGCGCTACGCCGAGCAATTCGAGTGCCTCAGGCAGTACTTTGCTTGGCCCGGCTTCGGTGACACGGGTCAGATAGGCAATCGCACGATCCAATTCGGACTTCGCCATCGCTGCTCGCGCTTCGGCAATATCGGCGTCAAGCGCGCCGCCTGGCTGGCCCGCCGTCCTTGGCACGCCAGAGGCAACAGCGTTTCCAACATCGTCAAGCACTGGCTCGCATGCTGCGTTTGGCGCACGACCGGCAATGGCGATCACAAGCGTCCGAGGATCTTTTCCTGGTGCAACACGATACGCGACTGCGTGTCGAAAATAGACGTTGAGCGTCTGATCGATGCCGGCATTTTCCAATTCGATGTTAGAAATAGCGGCTCGTTCACTGGCAGGAGCGCGGGCCTGTTCGCGGCGCATCCCCGGCTTGGCGTCAATCTTCTTCACATCACTAACCGAACCAGGCTTGATATCTGCGCCCCCGGCTGGCCTGTCGAGCAGCTTGAGCATCACGCGCAGCTCCTCACCCATCGAAGCGGGGAAGTGGCTGTGCATTTGCACGCGACCATAAAAGTCGATTCGCAAAATCGAGCAGCCAGGTCGCTCAATTACCGACGCCGCGGCAAGGTTGTGATCACTGATGGCTTGAGCGGAAACCGGCGCTGACGATAAGGCCAATATACCCAGACACAGTTTGGCGACAGCCAAACTTCTGATTTTTAATGTAAGAGCAGGCATCGCGAACGGACCTTTTCCGGAGGTCCTTTAAGCGCTCTCAGGATTCGGTTCACGATAGGTTAATTGGCATACAGTCGATCAACGCGCCGTAGGACAAACCAGGGTTTTAGTCCAATTTGTTGCTTGCGGGGTACTAAATGTCACCACGACGTGCGGTTGACGCGATGCTCGCCAGTCCGGGCCTTCTTGACGGTCGTCAAGCCGTTGTTCGTATAGAGATGGCAGGCCCCGGTGCAATCGCGCAACTCACCGACCGTATAGAGGCCCGTCGTTGGCGATTCGTACTTTTTATGCGCGCTCGCCTTAAAGTCCGTCGCGTGGCAGCCGGCGCATGATCGCGCATAGGTTGGCGTACGCCATGTCACGGCTTCAGCATTGGTTGTATGGCAACTCTTACACGTCAGCGAGCCTGCGTGGTCGCCTGGATAACCGGCAGATGTATGTCGGAAAGTGGAAGGTTTCCAAACGGTATTAACGTGGCAGTAGTCGCAATTTCTTGATGTTACAAAGTGTGTTGTCGGCTTCCCGGTCGCCTTGACGCCAGTGTGACAGACTGAACATGCGGCAGCGGCGTAGGTATGGCTGAATGTTGCCGGCTTCCATGCTGTGGTCGTATGGCAAGCGCTGCACTCGCCGCTCACAGGCA
Source organism: Hyphomicrobiaceae bacterium (assembly GCA_013141255.1). Taxonomy (GTDB): domain Bacteria; phylum Pseudomonadota; class Alphaproteobacteria; order Rhizobiales; family Hyphomicrobiaceae; genus JABFRJ01. Next base: position 3,751 of record JABFRJ010000406.1, on the reverse strand, counting down.
AATGCGATGCAGGCTTGCCCGGCGCTTTTACACCGTTGTGACAAGTACTGCACGTGCCGAGAACCTGGGTGTGATCCACACGGGTCGCGGGCTTAAATGTCGTCGTATTGTGGCAATTTACACAGGACGTCGTTGACGCGATATGCGTGACCGGTTTGCCCTTTGCTGACGTCCCATTGTGACAGGTCGCGCACGTCGATGACGTTTGTGTGTGGTCCATCCGCGCCGGTTTAAAGGCCGTTGTCGTATGGCAGGCATCGCAGGTGTTTGTCGTCAAGATATGTCCGACCTTCTTCCCCTTGGCGACAGTACCGTTGTGACAGGTCGAGCATGTACCGATGACCTGGGTATGGTCCACTCTCACGACGGGCTTAAATGCTGTCGTGGTGTGGCAGTTGGCGCAAGCCGTCGTCGAATTGATATGCGTCGCCGTTTTGCCCTTTGCGATCGTCCCGTTGTGGCAGGTTGAGCACGTCCCTATCACTTGCGTATGGTCAACACGAGTAACTGGCTTAAACGCTGTTGTAATATGGCAATTTGCGCAGGCGGCGGTGGAATTAATGTGTGTGACTGTCTTGCCCCTCGCCGTGGTGCCGTTGTGGCAGGTCGCGCAAGCACCAGTGACTTGGGTGTGATCGACACGCGTGACGGGTTTGAATGCCACAGTATTGTGGCAGCTCTGGCAGGCCGTGGTCGACAAGATATGCGTCGGCGTTTTGCCCTTGGCGGTCGTGCCGTTATGGCAGGTGGCGCAACCAGATGTAATGCCTGCGTGGTCAAATTTTGAAGCTGGTTTGAAGGCGATGGTCGAGTGACATGCGTCGCAATTGGCTGTTGTCACGACGTGGTTGGCCGTCTTGCCTTTGGCTTTTGTGCCGTTGTGACAGGTCGAGCAGAGCCCAAGCACTTGAGTGTGATCAACTTTTGCTGCTGGCTTCCAGGCTGTCTGAGTATGGCAGGTCTCACAGCTCGTTGTCGTGTTGATGTGCGTTGCCGTTTTGCCGATGGCATTCGTTCCATTGTGACAAGTTACACAGGTTGTAATGGTTGTCTTTGCGTGGATGAACGTGCTTGGAAAGAAGGCTGTCGTTGTGTGGCAAGCCTCGCAATTTGTCCCTGAAGTAATGTGAGTTACTGGCTTAGCACGGGCGAATGTCCCGTTGTGGCAGGTTGCGCAGCCCGTCGTGATGCCAGTGTGTTTAAACGCAGTCGGCTTCCACGCCAGCGTCGATGTATGACAGGTCTCGCATGCCGCCGTCGTCGGCACGTGGGTCGCTGATTTTCCGGTGGCCGACGTGCCGTTGTGACACGTTGCACAACCCGCCGTCACGCCCGTGTGATTAAATTTTGCTGGCTTAAACGCTGTCGTGGAGTGGCAGAGCTCACAGCCCTGCGTGGTCACGACGTGGGTCGGTGTTTTCCCTTTAGCGGTCGCTCCATTGTGGCAAGTAGCACAACCCGCAACAATGCCCGTATGACTGAATTTTGCGGGCTTGAACGCTGTTGTATTGTGGCAAGTCTCGCAAGGCTGCGACGTCACGACGTGCGAGGTCGTTTTCCCGCGAGCTGTCGCACCGTTGTGGCACGTTGCACAGCCTGATGTAATGCCCGTGTGATTAAACTGCGTCGGTTTCCATGCGCCGACTTTGTGACACGTTTCGCATGGTTGCGTCGTCGGCACGTGTGTTGACAGCTTGCCGATCGCCGTAGTGCCGTTGTGGCAGGACGCACAATTATTCGTGATTCCTGTGTGGTTAAATGACGTCGGTTTCCAAGCGGCTGTCGTGTGGCATGTCTCGCACGATTGCGTCGTTGGAATGTGCCCCGCTTTCTTGCCAATAGCATTGGTTCCGTTGTGGCAGGTCGTGCATCCAGCGGTTATGCCCGTGTGGTTAAAACTCGTCGGCAGCCAACCCGCGACGGTGTGGCAGGTTTCGCACGATTGCGTCGTCGGAATGTGTGTCGCAGTCTTGCCGGTGGCGGTCGCGCCATTGTGGCAACTGCTGCAACCATTGGTGATGCCGGTGTGATTAAACTGCGTCGGCTTCCACGCTGTTGTCGCGTGGCATGTCTCGCAGGGTTGCGCGGTCGGCATGTGATTGGCTGTCTTGCCCTTGGCGTTTACGCCATTGTGGCACGTTGTACACCCTGCAGTAATCCCGACGTGATTGAAGAAGGACGGCTTCCAGCCCGTCGTTGTGTGGCACGTTTCGCAAGACTGGGTGGTCGGAATATGTGCAGCCAACTTGCCCGTCGCTGTGGTGCCGTTATGGCAGGTCGCGCAACCGTTGACGATGCCGGTGTGTACAAACTTCGCGGGCTTAAACGCTGTAACTGTGTGGCAGAGTTCACAGGGTTGGGTCGTGAATAGATGATTGGCATCTTTGCCCGTCGCGGTTACGCCATTATGACAGGTCGCACAACCGCCTGTAATTCCCGTGTGACTGAACTTCGCGGGGACCCAACCAGTCGTGACGTGGCATGTTTCGCAGGCTTGCGATGTCGGTACGTGCAGCAACGTCTTGCCCGTTGCGGTCTTGCCGTTGTGGCAGGTCGAACAGCCAGCTGTAATTCCGGTATGACTAAACAGTGCAGGCTTCCAACCACCTAAGGCGTGACAAGTTTCGCAAGACTGTGTCGTCGGCACGTGGCTTAGCTTTTTACCCGTCGCAGTCGTGCCGTTGTGGCAGGACGCGCAGTTGTTGGTAATTCCGACGTGGGCAAAGTGCGTGGGCTTCCAGGCTATTGTATCGTGGCACGTTTCGCAGGTTTGGCTCGTCGGGATGTGCCCCGACTTTTTGCCGATGGCATTGACGCCATTGTGGCAGGTGGCGCACGCCCCTGTAACACCCTGGTGATTGAACATGGTTGGCAACCAGCCTGCCGTCGTATGGCACGTCTCGCAAGCAAGCGGTGTCGGGATATGCGTCTTAGTCTTTCCAACGGCAGTCTTGCCGTTGTGACACGTGGCACAGGCGGATGTAATACCCTGATGATCGAACTGCGTCGGTTTCCAGGCGACTGTCGTATGACACGTCTCACAAGACTGGGCGGTTGGAATATGCCCTGCCTTTTTGGCCGTTGCGCTGGTGCCGTTGTGGCAAGTGGCGCAGCCTGTGCTGATGCCAACGTGATTGAAGAACGACGGCTTCCAGCCTGCGGTTGAGTGGCAATCCTCGCATGATTGGCTGGTCGGGATATGCTTAGCCTTTTTACCGGTGGCGGTTTGCCCGTTATGGCAGGTCAAGCATCCGCCATTGATGCCAGTATGATTGAAGCTGGTTGGAACCCATCCTGTCGTCGTGTGGCACGTTTCGCAGGCTTGCGTGGTCGGGAGATGGGTTGATTTCTTGCCAGTCGCGCGCGTGCCGTTGTGGCATGCCGCGCAGCCATCCACGATCCCCGCATGATTGAACCTCGCCGGCGTCCATGCGGTCGTACTGTGGCACGATGCGCACTCCGCCGTAACTGATGGGTGGGTCTTGGACTTACCCGTCGCTGTCGCGCCATTGTGGCAGGCGCTACAGGTCGCCTGCGCGTCCAGATGCTCCATGCGTCGCAGCGGAGACCATGATTGAGTTGTATGGCACGCGTCGCATGTCGCCGTCGTGGACGGATGCCGCGGTGACTTACCGCTGGCTCGCACACCGTTATGGCAGGTCGATCACTCTGCAGTCAGGCGAGAGTGATCCATGCGCGCCGGCTTCCATGCTTTCGTTACATGGCAGTCGTCGCAAGCCTCAGAGGACGG
>JABFRJ010000164.1 GCA_013141255.1 Hyphomicrobiaceae bacterium | reverse complement strand
CCCGAGCGCCTCGTTGTGCCCTTCGCCGCCGTCAAAGTCTTCTATGACCCGTCCGTTCCCTATGGTCTGCAATTCGACGACCCCAACGAAGATGTCCGCACCGATGGCGGTGACGTTGAAGGCCGCAACGTCTCCGGTCGTTCTGGCACAACCTCGTCCAAGAAGCGCGCAACGCGCAAGACTGCCAAGGGCGAAACCCGCACCACACAAAACGATACGCCGGTCACGAAGGCCGACCCGTTACCCGTCGCACCAGCTAAACGTCCCGCAGCCGCAAAGTCAGACCATGGCGACGAGATCCCATCAGTTGAGCCCGCCGCGAAAATTCGCGCAGTTCCCAATGATGAAGGCGGCCAAGGTGCCAAGGTTGTCAGCCTCGATCAATTCCGCAAAAAATAGAGCTACATTGCCGCGATGCGTGTAAAACCGCTGATAATCACGTCGTTGTAACGTGAGTCAGCGGAGTTTATGATGTCGTCTTTGCTCTTCCCCAACGAACGTGCCCTCGTCACCGGTTCGGCCTCAAGCATCGGTCGCGCTATCGCCATTGCGCTCGCACGCGAGGGCGCCGAAGTCGTCCTCGCCGACATCGACCCCACGCGCAATCAAGAGACCTTGGACACGATTCTGAGTGGGGGCGGCAAAGCCATCGCACTCACCGTCGATCTCTCCAAGCCCGACGGTCATACAAAACTTCTCGCAGCAATGGGCGCAGCGCCTGTTCATATGTTCGTCCACTCAGCCTCGCCACCGCGCCACGAAAAAGATGGCGTGCGCTCGGTCGATGAAGCCACCTGGGACGCGATGGTCAACACCAACCAACGCGCCGCCTTCTTCTTGAGTCGTGAACTCGCCAAGCGCATGGCGGCAGCCGACATTCCCGGCCGCATCTTATTGCTCACGTCGCTCCACTCCGAGACACCGCGCAACCTGCCCCATTACGGCGCAGCCAAAGGCGGTATGCGCATGGTGATGATGGAACTCGCCCGCGCCTTCGGCCCCCAAGGTATTCGCGTCAATGCCCTCGCGCCCGGCGCTGTGCCTGGTGGTGGTGCCAAGAATATTACGGACGAATTCAAGGCCAAAATCCCCATGCGCCGCGTCGGCGTCCCCGACGATATGGCAGCCACCGCCATGGCCATCCTGTCCAACCACTTCATGCCCTACGTGACGGGCAGCACCATCGCCGTTGACGGTGGTCTGGCGCTCTACAACTGGATACCGTTCGCCGACAATTCATAAAAACGAGGAAACATAACGACAATGATCTACGAATTGCGCATCTATGACTGCAACCCCGGCAAGTTGCCCAATCTCCTCAAGCGCTTCGAAGACGTGACGCTCAAGCTCTGGGACAAGCATGGCATCCGCCCCGCCGGTTTCTTCACGACCGTCATCGGCCCATCCAGCCACCGCCTGACCTATCTCGTCGCCTGGGAAAGTCTCGCCGAGCGCGAAACCAAGTGGAACAAATTCCAAGCCGATCCCGATTGGATTGCCGCCCGCACAGCCAGCGAAAAGGACGGCCCCATTCTTGCCAATGTTGAAAGCTCAATCCTCGCGCCCACAGCTTTCTCAACGGTGAAATAATCGCATGCCCTTCGACCGCAAAGCCTTCGTCAAACCCATCGCCCATCGCGGCTTCCACGACGCCAAATCAGGTGCCTTGGAAAATACCGCACCCGCCTTTGAGCAAGGTTTGGCGAAAGGCTACGGCGTCGAATGCGATTTGCAACCAGCCAGCGACGGCACCCCGTTCGTCTTTCACGACTTCACGCTCGAACGCCTTGTTGCGGCGAGCGGTCCTATCGCTGCGCGTTCACCCGCCGATTTGAAATCTCTGTCTTACAAATCGCGCGATCAACACATCATCTCGTTTGCAGAGTTTCTTGAACTCGCCAACGGTCGCGGTCCTCTCCTTGTTGAAATCAAAAGCAACTGGAAAACACCGAACGCCGATTTTCTCAAGAACATCGCCAAGCAGGTCAAACGCTACAAAGGCCCCCTAGCGCTCATGTCATTTGATCCGCGCGTCATGACCGCCTTCGTCGAACTCGCCCCCAAAGTTCCGCGCGGCATCGTCTCCGGCGTCTACAGCGGCCCCGACTGGCACGAAGACGAATTGGGCAAAGATAAGTGCGTAGCACTAACCGATTTACTGCTCAGCGGTCCCGTAAAGCCTTCATTCTTCGCCTACCATGTTAAAGCCCTGCCGCGTGCCGTCACAAGTTACATCCGCGACGTCCAAGGCCTCCCACTCTTCACCTGGACCGTCCGCTCCGCCGCTGACCGCAAAGTCGCTTCCAAACACGCCGACGCCCCCATCTTCGAAGGCTTCGCCGCTTAAGTCACTGGTTCAGAAACTCGGCGACAGCATACTGGCGCTCGTTAAGTTTCGACACTCTCACTACCGTCATGGCCGCGCAGGCGGCCACCCACGACAAGCCTTTTGGCGTGCGACAAGGTTAAAACGACCAAGACTCTATAAAGTCTATCGCTGCAATCGACGATCCAGAAAGTAATACATGTCCGCCGAACAAACCTCATCGACCACCATCCCGCTAACCGTACTCACCGGCTTCTTAGGCTCGGGCAAAACCACGCTATTGAAGCGCCTGCTCGACAACCCCGCCATGGCAGGCACGGCCGTCATTATCAACGAATTCGGCGATGTCGGCCTCGACGACCGCCTCGTCGAAAAAGTCGATGAAGACGCAATTTTGCTCCCCTCCGGTTGTGTCTGCTGCACTGTTCGCGGCGATCTCACGCGCGTCCTCACCAAGCTCTTCACCCAGCATCTCGGCAAAGAAATCCCACCAATCAAGCGCGTTGTGCTCGAAACCACTGGCCTCGCCGATCCTTCACCCATTGCCCACACCTTGATGACCGACGAGGACATTTTCCGCATCTACCAACTCGACGGCATAGTCACCACCGTTGACGGCCAATTGGGCCTCGGCCAACTCGACACACAATTTGAGCCCGCTAAACAAATCGCCATCGCCGACCGCATCATCATCACCAAAACCGACATCGCCGCGCCCGCCGACATTGCCCGTCTCGAAGCTCGCCTCCGCGCTCTCAATCCGTCCGCCGAAATTCTGCGCGTCATCAAAGGCGACATCGCACCGAAACACCTCGTCGGCCTCGGCGCTCATGAGCCCGCCATCGCTGGTGCCGATCCCATCGCCTGGCTCGGCGCCGATCCCAAACCAAAGCGCGACACGATCCAGTTATCCGCAGACGAATCCGAACACGTCTGCAGCCCGGGCTGCGGTCATGATCATCATCACCACGCACATGCCCCCCACGACCACGACCACGACCACGCCGCGGACGGCGCAGCCGGACATGCCCCCCACGGCGCAGCCGGACATGACTGCGGCCCTGACTGCGACCACAATCACGACGATACGGGGCACTTGCACGGAATAAAATCGTTCTCACTCACCTTCGACAAACCACTCGATGGCAACGCTCTGTCCATCGCGCTGCAAACCATGGCCTCGGCCTACGGTGAGAAGCTTTTGCGAGTGAAAGGGATTGTATCGGTTGAAAACCAGGAACTGCCGTTCGTCGTTCATGGCGTCCAGCATATCTTCTATCCGCCCGACGTTTTGCGCGAATGGCCGAAGAACGCCGACGGCACGCACGACAAACGCTCCCGCTTTGTCGTCATCGCCCGCGACCTCGACCCAGCCATCATCAAGCGCCACCTCAAGCCCTTCCTCGGCGACCCCATCGTCTGAAGTGCAAATACGTTGCAGCCAGGGCACACTTTGCCGTCAGACCCAACCTTTCGGGTCTCGACGGCATTGCGTTAACGGAGCAAACTTCGGCACGATCACTCGGAAGCTAACACCTCGAGGGGCTGTGCCATGTCGCATCGCGCAATCGTCACCGCTAAAACCGCAATCGCTGCGACGATCACGGCTGTCTTGCTCGCGCTTGCACCGGTCCCCGCCACAGCCCAAACCACGCCCGGCACCAATCCTCAAGGCCGCGACTGCAAAACCATTTTAACCTGCAACTTCACGCGCGGCGCGGCCGTGCGCGGGTGCCTCTCGTCCTACTCCTGTCGCACCTGCGATCTCGTGCCAACGCGCAATCGCATCGGCAACGCCCCCGGCTCAACCCGTCAGTTCAGCTGCAACTGGGGCGGCTGAACTTCAATATGCTGTCATGTGTGGACGGCACCTGTTGGTCAAGGTGTTTTCCGAAGTATTGTGTGCTGTTGCGGTTGGGTGCAAGTCATGTGTTCGGCCTTTGAGATGCGGTTCGCAGACCGCTGGCCATGATGCTAT
>JABFRJ010000496.1 GCA_013141255.1 Hyphomicrobiaceae bacterium | reverse complement strand
GCCGGAACCGGCTCGCGAGCATTGACCACCACGGCAGGCACCTGGATTTCATATGGGAGCGCCGTCAGCATCTCGCCACGCCCTTCCATGCGACAAGACCGCGACGTGAGACACACCGGTACGTCCAATCCCAGCGCCAGCGCGATCCCATCCCAATCAATCCCGGCCGCAAGTTCTGCATTGTGCCGACGCACCAATCGCAACACGGCGGCTGCGTCCGCCGACCCACCTCCAAGCCCCGCCGCCACAGGCAATCGCTTTTCAATCACAATTTCGCCAAGCACCAAAAGCGGCTCAGCCTCCGACAGCAATCGAAGCGCACGCGTCGCCAAATTCTCGCCCACGATCTCAGTCGCAAACGGGCCCGTCACACGCACCTGCGTCGGCGCTCCCGGCAACAAACGCACCAAGTCACCCACGTCAGCAAACGCCACGATACTATCGAGCGCATGATACCCGTCGGCGCGTCGTCCGAGCACCCGCAACGTCAAATTCACCTTCGCCCGTGCCAGCTCCTCAAGCACAGGTTGCCCCCGCATCTCCGGCTCTGAGGATCTAACTGCGGTCATCCGCCAACCTTCCCACTTTCAAATCAGATGCTCAGCTATTAACGACAAACCCGACGCACGCAATCTTGCAGTCCCCCGTCCTCTGCGTGCATGGTGCCAACAACACCACAGCGAACTCACGACATCCAGGGAAAATCTCCGCATGCTTCACACGCCCCGCAGCCGTCGCGGCATGGTCACATCGCCCCACCACCTTGCCAGCGAAGCGGGCCTCCGCGTTCTGCGTGAAGGTGGCACAGCCATCGAAGCCACCGTCGCCATGGCCGCAACACTGCCTGTCGTATACCCCCACATGACGTCCATCGGTGGAGATGGCTTCTGGCTCGTCGCAAGCCCCGGCAAAGACGTTGTCGCCATTGATGCGTGCGGTGCAGCCGGTGAAAAAGCCACCAATGCCTTTTACAAATCCCACGGTGACAAAACGATTCCATGGCGCGGCCCTCGTGCCGCCCTGACAGTTGCAGGCACCATGGCCGGTTGGGGCGAAGTCCTTCGCCTCAACTCCGAACTTGGCGGAAATCTCCCGCTCTCGCGTTTGGTTGAAGATGCCGTCTGGCACGCCGAGAATGGATTCGCAGTCACCAAAAGCCAAGCCGATCTCACAACCGAAAAATTCGATGAACTCAAAGACCAACCCGGCTTCAAAGAACACTTCCTGACCAACGGCGAGCCGCCGCGCGAAGGTCAATTGATGAAATTGTCCGCTCTCGGCCGCACCTTGAAGCGCTTAGGCCAGCACGGCACCGCCGACTACTATTCAGGCGCCATCGCCAAAGGCGTCGCAGCCGACCTCGCCAATATCGGCGCACCCGTCACCGCCGCAGATCTTGCCCGCCACAAAGCCGAACGCAAAGCACCACTCTCCGTCAAAGTCAAAGTCGGCCAACTCTTCAACATGCCACCACCAACCCAAGGTCTGGCATCATTGATGATCCTCGCCCTCTTCGATCGCATGCGCATCAAGTCTGCCGATGACTTCAAATACCTCCACGCCATCATTGAAGCTACGAAACAAGCCTTCATCGTCCGCGACCGCATCATCGGCGACCCCGCCTCGATGACCGAAGACCCCAGCGCTTATCTCGTTAAAGAAAAACTCGACGAGCTGGCCAAGCGGATCGACAAAAAATCCGCGCTCCCCTGGCCCGCCCCCATCGACAAGGGCGACACCGTCTGGCTCGGCGCCATCGATAAGGACGGCCACGCCGTCAGTTTCATCCAATCCATCTATCACGAGTACGGCTCTGGCTGCGTCCTCCCCGAAACCGGTATCATCTGGCAAAATCGCGGCGCCAGCTTCATCCTCGATAACAAAGGTCCGCGTGGTCTCGCCCCCGGTCGCAAACCGTTCCACACTTTGAACCCAGCTCTCGCGCGCCTCAAAGACGGCCGCGTTATGGTCTACGGCAACATGGGCGGCGAAGGCCAACCACAAACCCAATCCGCCGTCTTCTCGCGCTACGCCATGCTCGGCGTACCCTTACAGGAAGCGATCACACGTCCGCGTTGGTTACTCGGCCGCACCTGGGGTCAAGAGAGCATGACTCTCAAGCTCGAAAACCGCTTCGACCCGAAATTAATCAAGCGCATGGCCAAAGCCGGCCACAACGTCGAAGTCATGCCAGCTTTTTCGCAAGCCATGGGACACGCAGGCGCTGTCGTTCGTCATCCCGAAGGAATTTTCGAAGGCGCCACCGACCCCCGTTCTGACGGCGCCGCCATGGGGTTCTAGTTTGCCGAGCCACATCGACCAAACGTCGCCCATGATCACCATCCAGAGTGTCAGGAACTCGAAATGGCAAAAGCCGCAGCCGACTTTCCAACACTGCAGACGCGTCGGTTACGCCTGAGGCATTTCGAACTGCGTGATGCACCGGGTTTGCACACCTGCTTCGGTGATGCAGACGCCATGCGTTTTTGGAATATACCACCCAGCAAAAGCATCACCGAGACCGAGAAGCATCTAATCGGCCTTCGCAAGACCACGAGTCACTATAGCTATCTGGCATGGGCCATTTGCACAAAGTCAAATGACCAATGCATCGGCATGATCAACTACCACCACCGCGAACAACGCAATCGCCGACTTGAACTAGGCTACATCGTTGCGCCATCTCACCAGCGAAAAGGCCTCGGCACTGAGGCAGTTGCAGCCGTTCTCAAATATTGCTTCAAGCAGCTTTCCGCCCATCGGATCGAAGCTCTCATTCATCCCGACAATATCGGTTCAATCCGCGTCGTCGAAAAACTCGGTTTCCGCTGCGAAGGCGGGCCACTCATCGATTATTGGAACGTCGGCGACAAGTACTTAAGCGCCATGATTTACGCCCACATCAATCCCACCAAATAACCACCAGCCACGGCCATCCACCCCATGCTCTTCATGATCATCGAACGCTTCAAAGACGACGACATGATTCCGGTCTATAAACGCCTAGCCGAGGCAGGGCGCAGCCTACCCGACGGACTTAAATATATCGACAGTTGGATCGAACCAAACTTCGCCCGTTGTTTTCAATTGATGGAATGCGACGACGCACGTCTGCTCCAACAGTGGGTTCTAAACTGGCGCGGCACCGGCGCGACTTTCGAAATCATCCCCGTCGTGCCCAGCAAAGACACCCGCGAGATAGTCGCACCCTTCCTGGACAAACATTGAGCCCAACCATGCAAAATCCAATCCTCGTCGAACTCACACGCGGCAATCTTGTCGAGAGCATTCATACAGGCGCACTGGCCATCTGCGACCCGAAAGGCCGCATCATCACCAGCACTGGCAACATAGACCGCCCGATTTACCCCCGCTCCGCCGTCAAAGTTTTCCAAGCGCTACCCGTATTGGAATCCGGAACTGCCGATCGCTACATTTACGGGTCGAGCGAAATCGCACTCCTCTGCGCCTCCCACTCAGGCACACCGGTCCACGCTACTCTCGCCCAGGACATGCTCACCCGCGCCGGACAATCAGAACCAGCCCTCGCCTGCGGCCCCCATCATCCCATGAACGACGACGACGCACGCGAACTCTACAAGTCCGGCCAAACACCATCACGACTCCACAATAATTGCTCCGGCAAACACGCGGGCATGTTGGCAACTTGCGTTCACTGCGGCGATCCCACCACGAATTATTGCGACCTTGACCACCCCCATCAACGCCGCATCGCCAAAGCGCTGCACGACTTCACCGGTTACGACACCGCCAACGCCTACGTTGGTATCGATGGCTGTTCAGCGCCCAACTGGGCCTTCCCGCTACGCCATCTCGCCCATGCCTTCGCTCGCTTCATCACACGCGACGGCCTTGCCAAAGATCGTGCTCGCCATTGCGAAACCATCGTCAACGCCTGCATGGCAGAACCATTGCTCGTCGCCGGCTCTGAGCGTCTCGACACCAGAGCAATGACCGCCCTGAGCGGCAAACTCTACATCAAGACTGGAGCCGAAGGCATTTACTGCGGCGCTTTCCCGGAAATGGGCTACGGCTTCGCCCTCAAAATCGACGATGGTAACAAACGCGCCTCCGAAGCCATCACCACCACGCTGATCAGTCGCATCCTCGGAACATCGCAAACCTTCGGCACAACAGGGACCATCACCAACTGGCACGGCACAACCACTGGTGAAACCCGCACCACCGTCGCTCTTTCCAAAACCCTCGACGCGATACGCAGCACCACACACTAAAACAAACTCAGCTCGACGCGCTGAGAACCAACGCGCCGAGCCGAACTCAATCCAAAATAACGTCGCATCTCACCCCATCTGATATCCGGGAGTCGATTTCATCAACGCGATCTCGTCGTCGCTCATTACCTCAGGCACGCCCTCAAACAGTGGCGACGACAAATACCGCTCTCCCGTATCCGGCAGCATGCACAAAATGACCGATCCAGGCTCAGCTTTCTCCGCCACTTGCATCGCAATCGCAAATGACGCGCCGCCAGAAATGCCGGTAAAGATACCTTCCTTCTGCGCCAACTTCCGCGACCATTCGATCCCAGCAGGACCAGGAACCGGCAGAAGTTGATCATAGTATTTCTTATCAATGCTTTCCTGCAGCACTAGTGGGATGAAGTCAGGCGTCCATCCTTGGATCGGATGCGGTTCAAACGCCGGATGACTGACGGAAGGCGAACCATCGCCCGCGCGTTCTTGCGGCTTACCACTGCCTAGCAACTGCGCGTTCGCTGGCTCCGTCAGAACAATTCTCGTCTCAGGCCGCTCCTTGCGCAGCACCCGCGCGACACCCGTCACCGTCCCCCCCGTGCCATACCCCGTCACAAAATAATCCAGCCGCTGCCCTTTGAAATCAGCGACGATCTCACGTCCCGTCGTATTCTCGTGAATCTTAGCGTTCGCAGTCGTTTCAAACTGCTGAGCAAAAAACCAACCATTCTTCTCGGCCAATTCCTTGGCCTTCAAATACATCCCCGTGCCCTTCGCGCCTTTCGGCGTCAGCACAACTTTCGCTCCGAGAAAGCGCATCAACTTTCGTCTCTCGACTGAAAAAGTTTCAACCATCGTGACCACAAGCGGATATCCCTTCGCGGCGCACACCATCGCCAACCCGATGCCGGTATTGCCGCTCGTCGCTTCAACCACAGTTTGGCCGGGCTTCAGCTTGCCACTACGCTCCGCTTCTTCAATGATGCTGACGGCCAACCGATCCTTCACACTCGATGCCGGATTAAAATATTCAGCCTTCACATAAAGCTGCACATGCTTCGGCCCCAACGTATTGATCCGAATACACGGCGTATCACCCACCGTATCAAGCACGCTATCATAGAGCTTTCCGCGCCCAGCCGTTTGACGATCAGATGTCGAGGTCATAGCTGCTCTCCAAATTTTAATGATCGTGATCAGTTTCAATCTCGTGGCTCGGCGCGCTCAGGTTCCGCCAAGCCTTTAAGTCGCTTAAGTCCAGTTTCAAAATCGCGCCCGACCATTCGATCCATGTTAAAAACCGTTTGGATCATCTTTGCATACAAGGGCGCCCGACCTTCCATCGCCCAAGTCACAATAGTCCCATTGCCATCTGACACCAGAGTAAAATCGATGCGGTTATCGCACGCCATCGGCTTCGTCATCTGCAAACGCATGACCAATGATTGAGGCGGCGTCACCTCAGTGACGGAAATAATTCCCGCACCCGACTTACGCCCATCAAAAGCATACATCGCGCCAACGCCTTGTGCAGCACCTTTGTAGTGCCCTTTGCCTTCAGCATCGCGAAACGCAAACTCATTCCACGTATTCATGATTTTCAGGTCAGCAATCATCGGATAAATTGCCTCGCGCGGCGCATCAATCTCAATTGAGCGTGTAACACGAAAAATATCCGGACGCTGCCGCGCCAGAACGATCCACACCCCCAACATTGCGAGCACGACAATCGTAATCCATATCCAGACGGAAGGCATGAGCGAACCTTTCGAAGTGCAAAAAGCAAATATGCGCAGTTCGAATGACCTCGCAAGGCCATGATCGCTCAGCTCACAACATTGCCTTCAAGAACAATATGACGATAACGCGCCATACCAGCGAGTTCGTCACCAACCGGCACGGCGTGCTCCATAGCCCGAATTGCCCCGTCACGCGCGCCAGAAATGATATTTTGACCGACCAAGCATTGCCCGGCACCAACCGTCGCCGTCACCGCAATACCGATACGCGCATTGCGAATGAGATTGCCCATCGCCACCACATTGCGCATATGTTTGCCCCATCCAATCAATAACCCGGCCGTCGGCGCAGCTTCAATTACATTACCACTCACCGCGGCATCGGCCTCCACTGCGATCCCCTCGCCGCGCTTATCAACGGGTTCTGCTTCGCGCCGGACCAAATTGCGGATCAGATTGCCTTGCACGACCGCTAATCGCCCACCGACATCGAAATTAGTCACCGCGATCCCACACGCAGCACCATCAACAATATTGTTAGCAATCATAGCGCCTTGAAAACCAAACTCTGCATAGAGCGCAACCTCGCCAATCCCTGCAGCCTGATTACCAAGCACTTGGAAATTGCTCGCCGCATTACCGCGCACAGCTGAGTAGGAGCAGTCGAAAATCCGACACTGCATAACGCTGACACCATGCGCTCGATAAACATTCACGCCGTTGCCGTACTGCCCACTACCGCCTGAGACATTACTGATCCGCTCAATGGTCGATGCCGTCACGCGCGAACCATCAACACCATCACGCGACCGCCAAATCAAAATACCATTGTCGGCCGCATCCTGAATACGGCAATTCGCAATTTCGATCGCGCCGGCAGTTACGTCAGCGTCCAGCGAAAAAATTGCTGAACCCTTGACCATAGACACCGTCGTCCGCGTCACGCGCCCCGCGCATCGTTGCAAAACAATTCCGTCAGCTATCGAGCGCCGCACCATGCAGTCATCGATCACAAGATCTGTCGCCTCAGCGATCTGTAGCAACCCACTGACACGGGCCCGCTCCAACGGCAACTGCTGACCATCAAACACCAACCCAGACAACCGCGCGCCATGCGCTCCCGCAGCCGTCACAAACGTGCCGCCCCCCGCATAGCCGAGCACCGTCGCGCCAGCTTGGCCTTCAATCCGCACACCCGGTCGCAGTACAATTCCCGCGACCAAATACGTCCCCGCCGTCAACGAAAGCGTTAAGCCTTTCGCAGCCGTTTGATCGATCGCCGCCTGCAAAGCGTGTGATTGATCCTTAACGGTCGACGGCTGTAAACCAAACATCTGCCCGTTAACGTACGATCCACGACCGAAGGTCGCATCACTTCGAGACAGCGCCTGTCCCCATGCACGCGCAGCGCTAAAATTTGACACTACAGCGACGGCAGCGCCTCCGCCGCACACCACCCCGCGACGAGAAATAATGCGCTCTACGGTCATCCTAGGAGCTCCAGCGAGCGAACTCAAAATTCGCCAATCCAGAGCCCTGCAAGTCGCGTGCTAACGTCAACTTCAGCCAAAGCGTTAAGCGATGCGGTTAACACTGCGCACGTCGATCCGCACCGGTTGCGCCAAACACCCACCGATGATGTCGAGTCCGCCAACCAGCGCCCCCCGCCACGACAACGGCGACGCCGGACCCGACCTCAAATATCGGTTCGAAGTCATAATACCACCCGCCACCAACGACGACGGCACATGAATAAAACCAGCCCTCATTAGCTCAGGATACTTACGCTCCATCGACAACACATGAAACAGCGTCCGATTGCACAGATACGTCCCCGCGTCCCGCGACGCATACGCCTTGAGCCCTCGACGCCGCAATCGTTGCACAATATCAGCCACCGGCAACAGCGAACGAATTTCGTCTGGACCACGCAGCGCAATCCGCTCGCCCTTAGGCAGTGCGCCCACAGCATCAGGTGCCATGGCACAGACATTCAACCCACGCGTCTCGATTTCAAAACCACGCGCACGCGACGACACCCCAAAATGAAGCACCACATCTGGCCGATACGTCTTCAACATGTCGTTTACACGCTTCGGCGCCGCGACCCACTCGGTCGGCAACACATCCGCAACAAATTCCACTCCAGGAAATTGCTGTCGCGCCAACTGAGCTAACTTCGGCACCAATATCATTGTCGCGTTCACTGCAACGCCCGGAAACGGTCCAAAGCCCGTCAGCAACACCGTCGTCCGACCGGCTGAAGACGCTGATCGCACAGCGCGTCGAACGAAGTCCGCTTTTGCCATCGCCTCAGTCATCGCACTACGCCATACCACCACTCAACGGCAGCAATCCCATCACCCCGAGCATCGCTTCAACCGCCATCGGCGCCGTTATCGTGCCCGCTCGCACCTCTGCTTCCAACGCCGCCCGCCGCGCGGCAATCTCCGGTGTCCGATCCGCCAGCGCCATCAACCGGTCCGCCAGCATCGCCCGCATCCATCCAACCGCTTGCGTCCGCCGTCGGGTCTCAAACGCCCCCGCCGCCGTCATGCGCGCGCGATGATCCGAAATCGTCGCCCACAATTTATCAAGTCCGCCGTTGTCTCGCCCCGAAATCGTCAACACTGGCGGCGCCCAAATCGCATCATGCGCCGTCAAAATATTGAGCGCCCCTTGATACTCCGCCGCCGCGTGCGTTGCCCGATTGATGTTGTCCCCGTCCGCCTTGTTGATGGCAATCACATCAGCCAGCTCAATGATACCCTTCTTGATACCTTGTAAATCATCGCCACCACCAGCCAACAACAGCACCACAAAAATATCGACCATGTCTGCAACCGTCGTCTCCGATTGCCCGACCCCAACCGTCTCAACAATCACGACATCAAATCCAGCCGCCTCGCACAGCGCCATCGTCTCGCGCGTCTTTCTCGCCACCCCGCCAAGTGTCCCCGACGACGGCGACGGCCGGATAAACGCAGCATCAGACGTCGCAAGTCGGTTCATACGCGTCTTGTCGCCGAGTATCGATCCCCCCGTCCGGGTTGATGATGGATCAACGGCGAGCACAGCAACGCGCTTACCCGCGTCGACTAAATTCATTCCGAACTGATCAATCGCCGTCGACTTGCCCACGCCAGGCACACCCGTGATGCCGATCCGATGCGCACGACCAGTGTCAGGCAAAATCGCCTGCAACAATGCCTGAGCCTCCAGTCCGTGGGACGGTCGATTGCTTTCCACAAGCGTGATCGCTCGCGCCAAAATCGCACGATCCCCACGCTTAAGGCCGACCAAATAATCCGCTGTCGATAGAGGTGTTTTTGCGCTCATAGTGCCGCCTACCACGCCGCCCCCCGCGCTTCAACGGATGCCAATGCAATCAAACGTCGCCCAGCAAAATAATGACGGCAGAAAAATCGCGAAACACACCCTATCGAGTTGATGTTGTTGATAAATATGAATTAAGCCTCAATGAAAAAATGGGTGATGAGCCGTGTAGCATCGAGCTCGACAGCTTGTCCACGGGTGGCACGAGCCCATCCTGTGGCCGGCAAACGCGCCTACATCTCCGGGTCATCGATCGTTGGCGAGGGATGGGCAAGCTTTCTAAGAGCTGCAATTTCATTGAGCTGAATTTTGGGACCCTTGACGACCACGTTGTAAGCGGCAAGTGCCGCAAATGATCGCGACAGAACCTCTGGTGCCATCCCCAATCGTGACGCCAGCACCTTCTTATCGAACGGTAACTCAAATTGCCCCGTCGAGCCGCTCGCTTCATCGCGCGCAATCAACCAATTTGCCAAGCGTTCAAGACTTGAGCGTAGTTTTTGGTTTTTGAGCTCTTTGACCACACCTCGATACGCAAGCGCCAACTCAAATGCCAGTGCCCGTGCAAAAACGGCGTCCTCGCTGAAGTATTTCCTGACCGCATCCGCCGGTATCAAAAGCACGCGCGACGGAGCCAATGCTCGCGCAGATTTCAAATAAACTCGATCAAGCAAAACCGCCGCGACAATAAAGCTTTGCCCCGGCCCCAACACCGAAACCGTCGTCTCCCGTGATCGATATGCGGCAAAAACTTCCACCTGCCCGTCGACGACAACATGCAGAAAATCAGCCGGCTCCTTCTCGCGCACGAGTTCAACATGCGATGGAAACCGTTGAAGAAATGACACTCGCAGCAAGGCCTCGACAGTCGCTGTCGCGACTTCTCTAAACAGCGGCAGAGCTCGCATTTCGACAAGATCTTCACCGCGCATGGCGGGCCCCTCTCCAACAGCGAGACTGATAATCGCATCACGCCAACCGCAGGTACAAACTTGATTTTCGTCAGGTCAATACTCGTATCCGTAAACACAGCGCTTAACGAACACTCGTATTGGTCGTGACAACCATCCTGAAAACAGTTGAATCGCAGTTACAGTCCAACGTCATTGATCCGAATCAATTCACCGATTGCGTACCAGTGACAGCTTTCCAGTCCTTGAGTGCATTCAAGAGGAGCTGGCGTCCGAAATGTCTGGTGCAACAACCATAAGCAAATCCGACCAAACCCGAGCGCTTTGGCTTTCAACGATTGCGTTCACGGTGTGCTTCGCCGTTTGGACAATCTTCGCGATTATCGGGATTCAAATTAAAAAAGATCTAGGGCTGAACGACACGCAATTCGGTCTACTCGTCGGTACACCAATTTTAACTGGGTCCTTGATCCGCCTCATGCTTGGCATCTGGTCCGATCAGTACGGCGGTCGCATGGTCTACACCTTCACCATGCTGTCGGCGTCCGTCATGACGGCGCTTCTCACGTTCGCCTACGATTATAAGACGTTCCTTATCGCAGCCCTTGGCGTTGGCATTGCGGGCGGATCATTCTCCGTTGGTGTCGCCTACGTTTCCAAGTGGTTCCCCAAGGAGAAGCAAGGCACCGCACTTGGCATTTTTGGCGCAGGTAACGTCGGCGCCGCCGTTACAAAGTTTGCCGCACCCGTCATTATGGTCGCTTACGGTTGGAAAACTGTCGCCTTGATTTGGGCGGCAGTACTGGCGCTCACCGGTATCGCATTCTTTCTGTTCACAAAAGATGACCCCGATCTTGCACGCCGCCGCGCGACCGGCCAAAAGCCCGAACCACTTTCGGCCATGATGGAGCCTCTCCGCAACGTCCAAGTCTGGCGCTTTTCGCTCTATTACTTCTTCGTCTTCGGCGCGTTTGTCGCGCTCGCCCTCTGGTTGCCGCGTTATTTGATCGGCGTCTACGGTTTAGACATCACTACAGCCGGCATGATCGGCGCCGCTTATTCAATTCCCGCCTCGGTCTTCCGCGCATATGGCGGTCATCTCTCCGACAAATTCGGCGCACGCCGCATCATGTACTGGACGTTTCTGGTTTCAGTAATCTGCACTTTCATTCTCTCCTATCCGCCAACTCAGTATGTCGTTGAAGGCATCCGCGGCCCCGTCACATTTTCGACCCGGATGAGCATCGTCGGCTTCGTCGTTGTTGCCTTCGTGCTCGGCTTCTTTATGAGCCTCGGTAAAGCCGCCGTATTCAAGCATATCCCGGTCTACTACCCTGATCGTGTCGGTGCAGTTGGCGGTGTCGTTGGTCTGGTTGGCGGCCTCGGAGGCTTCGTACTACCCATCGCATTCGGCGCTCTCAACGATTTAACCGGCATATGGCAGAGCTGCTTCTGGCTGTTGTTTCTGATTGTCTCCATATCGCTCGCCTGGATGCACTTCGCGATCAGAAACATGGAACAGTCGGCAGTCCAGGACAACCAACACGCTCAAAAATTGCCCGAGTTACCAGAGATGGCATCGATCCATGGACCGGCTCAAGAGGGCGCATTAGCCGCTACAGGCGCGCTGCAAGACTGGCACCCAGAAGCTCCAGATTTCTGGCAGTCAAAGGGACGCGTAATTGCTCGCCGCAACCTGTGGATCTCTGTCCCCTGTTTGCTGTTGTCGTTCGCGGTCTGGATGGTCTGGTCGGTCGTCGTCGCAAAACTTCCAAGCGTCGGCTTCGCTTTCACCAACGAACAACTATTCTGGCTCGCATCTCTCCCAGGACTATCCGGCGCAACGCTTCGCATTTTCTACAGCTTCATGCCCGCCATCTTCGGTGGCCGCCTATGGACGACACTCTCAACTTGGTCACTGCTTATTCCCGCCATCGGCATGGGATATGCCGTGCGGAACCCCGAGACACCCTATTGGATTTTCTTAGGCCTGGCGCTGCTCTGCGGCTTCGGTGGCGGTAACTTCGCGTCTTCTATGGCCAACATTTCGTTCTTCTTTCCGAAGGCCGAGAAAGGCAACGCCTTGGCTATCAATGCGGGTCTCGGCAACCTCGGCGTTAGCGTCGTCCAGTTCGTGGTCCCCCTCGTCATCACAACAGGCGTCTTCGGTTGGCTCGGCGGTGATCCGCAAACGGCAACAGTCGCAAACGTCAAAACAACGCTGTGGTTACAAAATGCAGGATACGTCTTCGTACCCTTCATCATTGCGTCGGCTTTCGCCGCTTGGTTCGGCATGGACGACATAGCCACCATGAAGGCTTCGTTCGCCGACCAATCTATAATTTTCACACGCACACACAATTGGATCATGTGCTGGCTCTACACTGGCACCTTCGGATCATTCATTGGCTTCTCCGCAGCTTTCCCGCTGCTCTCGAAAATCTTGTTCCCCGAGGTCGAAATTCTCAAGTACGCCTTCTTAGGCCCACTGGTCGGCGCCATATCGCGTGCAGTCGCTGGCAAAGCCTGTGATCGCATAGGCGGCGGACGCATTACATTCTGGGTCTTCATTGCCATGAGCATTGGCGTACTCGGCATTCTCTATGCCATCGGCATGAAGGGCAATCCAAGCGCGTTCCCAGTGTTCTTCACCAGCTTCTTGTTCTTGTTTGCTGCGACCGGCGTCGGCAATGCTTCAACCTTTCAGATGATCCCCGCGATCATGCGCCTAGAGATCGCACGACTGGAACCAGGCATGACCGCACCCGAACGCGTCAAGCAGTCGGACAAGGAATCTGCCGCCATCATCGGCTTCACATCCGCCATAGCCGCCTACGGCGCCTTCTTCATCCCAAAGAGTTTCGGAACCTCGATCGCCGCAACCGGTGGTCCACAGTTGGCACTCTACGGGTTCCTTCTTTTTTACATGAGCTGCATCGCCATCACCTGGTGGTTTTACACCCGCCGCGATGGCCTCCTTCACGACATCGAGCATAACAGCTCGCGCACAGCAAACCCCACCATCTGATTCATTTTAGTTGCCAAAAATCAACTTACAGGACGTGCCGCAATGAGCCATTTCCTTGATCGCCTGACCTTCTTCAATAAGCCAACCGAGTCATTTTCCAACGGCCATGGCGTCACCACGTCTGAAGACCGTCAATGGGAAGATGGGTATCGCAAACGCTGGCAGCACGACAAAATCGTTCGCTCAACCCATGGAGCCAATTGCACCGGCTCTTGTTCCTGGAAAATTTACGTTAAAGGCGGCATCGTCACCTGGGAAACCCAACAAACCGACTACCCGCGCACGCGTCCTGACTTACCCAATCACGAACCACGCGGATGCTCGCGCGGTGCCTCCTACAGCTGGTATATGTACTCCGGCAATCGCGTAAAATACCCACTCGTCCGCTCGCGTTTGATCAGGCTTTGGCGCGATGCCCGCGCAACCATGACGCCCGTGGCCGCATGGAAATCGATTGTCGAAAGTCCCGACAAGCGCGCGAGCTATGTCAAAAAACGTGGCCACGGTGGCTTCATCCGCGCGTCCTGGGACGAGATCACAGAAATCATCGCCGCAGCCAACGCCTATACTGCAAAGACTTACGGTCCAGACCGCGTCTTTGGCTTCTCGCCAATCCCTGCCATGTCGATGGTCTCCTACGCTGCTGGCTCTCGCTACTTGTCCCTCATCGGCGGCGTCTGCATGTCATTTTATGATTGGTATTGCGATCTCCCGCCCGCCAGTCCGCAGACATGGGGCGAGCAAACCGATGTTCCAGAAAGCGCGGATTGGTACAACGCCGGCTTCATCATTCTCTGGGGCTCGAACGTGCCGCAGACGCGTACGCCAGACGCGCATTTCTACACCGAGGCACGCTATCGCGGCATGAAGAGTGCGGTCATTTGCCCCGATTACTCCGAAGCCGCAAAGTT
This sequence comes from Hyphomicrobiaceae bacterium, assembly GCA_013141255.1. Taxonomy (GTDB): domain Bacteria; phylum Pseudomonadota; class Alphaproteobacteria; order Rhizobiales; family Hyphomicrobiaceae; genus JABFRJ01. The sequence continues at coordinate 7,114 of JABFRJ010000496.1, read as the reverse complement.
TGGTGACATTTGGCTCTCGGTGAAGCAAGGCACCGATAGCGCCATCGCAATGGCCATGGGCCACGTCATCCTCAAAGAGTATCACGTCCATCGCGAAGTCCCGTATTTTCGCGACTACGTGCGGCAGTACACCGATATGCCAATGCTGGTCCGCCTCATGAAACAGGGGGACCATCTCGTACCCGAGCGCTTCATTCGAGCCTCAGACTTCACCGACAAGCTCAACCAAACCAATAACCCTGAATGGAAAACGGTCGCATACGACGAAGCGACAGGCAACGTCGTCGTACCCAACGGAACCATCGGCTTCCGTTGGGGCGAAGCCGGCAAGTGGAACCTTGAGCAAAGGGAGGCGTCAGGCAACGAGACCAAACTCCACTTATCGCTAGCAGGCATAAAAGACGAGTATGCCGACGTTGCGTTTCCATACTTCGGCAACACCGCCCCCGAGAGCTTTGCATCCACCGATCACGAAAGTATTTTAACGCGCCGCATACCAGTAAAAAAACTAAAACTCATCGAAGGTGAAGCACTTGTTGCCTCGGTTTATGATCTCTTCCTAGCCAACTACGGCGTCGATTGCGGTCACGGTGGCGATAATGTCGCCAAGTCTCTTGATGACAACACGCCCTACACACCAGCGTGGGCTGAGCAGATCACGGGCGTCAGTCGCGACAAGATCATCCAGGTCGCCCGCGAGTTTGCCACCAACGCCGAAAAAACCAAGGGCCGGTCGATGATCATCATCGGCGCCGCAATGAACCATTGGTACCACGCAGATATGAACTATCGCGGCGTGATCAACATGCTCGCCATGTGCGGTTGTGTCGGCCAATCCGGCGGTGGATGGGCTCACTATGTAGGGCAGGAAAAATTGCGGCCACAAGCCGGTTGGGCACCACTAGCCTTCGCCCTCGACTGGGGCCGTCCGCCGCGTCAACAAAACTCTACCTCTGCGTTTTATGCCCACACCGATCAGTGGCGCTACGAAACCGTCAAAGCCAGCGATCTGCTGTCGCCAACCGCCCCCGCTGGCGATTGGGACAGCCCTATGATCGACTACAATATCCGCGCCGAACGTATGGGTTGGCTACCGTCCGCGCCACAGCTTGAGACCAATCCACTCCAAGTTGCCAAAGACGCCGCAGCAGTCGGCATGGACGCCAAGGATTACGTCGCCAAATCCCTCAAAGACGGCACGCTCAAGATGTCGTGCCAGGACCCCGACAATCCAAAGAATTGGCCGCGCAACCTTTTTGTCTGGCGCTCCAATCTCTTGGGCTCATCGGGCAAAGGTCACGAATACTTTCTCAAGCATCTGCTTGGCACCTCCCACGGAGTGCTCGGCAAGGACTTAGGCATTGAAGGCAAAGCACGTGCCAAAGAGGCCGTTTGGCATGACAAAGCACCCGAAGGAAAATTAGACCTCCTCGTTACACTTGATTTCCGCATGTCAACGACGTGCGTCTATTCCGACATCGTGCTTCCCACTGCCACTTGGTACGAGAAAAACGACCTCAACACGTCTGACATGCACCCGTATATCCACCCACTCACAAGCGCTGTTGATCCAGCCTGGGAAGCGCGCTCAGATTGGGAGATTTATAAAGGCATCGCGAAAGCTTTCTCACGTGTTGCACCGGAAGTCCTCGGCGTCGAAAAAGATGTTGTGCTCAACCCAATCAAGCACGACACCGCCAACGAGCTTGCCCAAGCCTTTGATCCGAAGGATTGGAAAAAGGGTGAGTGCGAGCCTGTACCCGGAAAAACCATGCCAATCGTGGCCGTTGTGGAGCGCGACTACCCGCACACCTATCAACGCTTTGTCTCCCTCGGGCCGCTCATGAGCAGCATCGGCAACGGCATTAAGGGTATGACGTGGAAAACGGATCATGAAGTCCAGCACTTGAAGAACCTCAATGGCGTCCATCTCGACGGCGCCAACAAGGGTCTTGCGCGCATTGTCAGCGACATCGACGCAACGGAAGTCATCCTCATGATGGCACCGGAAACTAACGGTGAAGTCGCCGTTCGCGCCTGGGAAGCCCTTTCCAAAACCACTGGACGCGACCACACCCATTTGGCCCGCCCCAAGGAGGATGAAAAGATCCGCTTCCGCGATGTTGTGGCACAACCTAGAAAAATCATTTCAGCACCGACATGGTCGGGACTTGAAAGCGACAAGGTCTGTTACAACGCCGGCTACACCAACGTCCATGAACTGATCCCCTGGCGAACGCTCACCGGTCGCCAACAGCTTTATCAGGATCATCTCTGGATGCGCGCGTTTGGCGCATCGCTGTGTATCTATCGACCACCGATTGATATGCGATCAACCAAACCCGTTATCGACCTCATGCCGAACGGCGAGAAGCAGATCGTACTCAACTTCATCACACCACATCAAAAATGGGGCATCCACTCCACCTATACAGATAACCTACTGATGCTCACCCTCTCGCGTGGTGGTCCAATTGTGTGGTTGAGCGAGAATGACGCCAAACGCGCCAACATTGTCGATAACGATTGGGTTGAGGCCTACAACGCCAACGGCGCTCTCGTCGCCCGCGCAGTGGTGTCGCAGCGAATGAAAGACGGCACACTCTTTATGTATCACGCTCAAGAAAAGATCGTGAATGTGCCGGGCTCAGAAATGACAGGCAATCGAGGCGGCATCCATAACTCGGTCACGCGTGCGGTTCTGAACCCTACGCATATGATCGGTGGTTATGCCCAATTTGCTTACGACTTCAACTACTACGGCACGATCGGGGTCAATCGCGATGAGTTCGTGATTATCCGCAAGTTAAAAACTATCGACTGGCTCGAGCGACCTTACGATCAACGCAAACATCATCCCCGTCACCTACCCGCCGCCGAGTGAAAGGAATATCGACAATGAAAATCCGCGCTCAAATCGCGATGGTCTTAAACCTCGACAAATGCATCGGCTGTCACACCTGTTCGGTCACATGTAAAAACGTTTGGACCAATCGCGAAGGCCTCGAATACGCATGGTTCAACAACGTCGAAACCAAGCCCGGCATCGGTTATCCGAAGGACTGGGAAAATCAAAACAAATGGCAGGGCGGCTGGACACGAAAGAGTAACGGTCGCATCGAACCCAAGATCGGTGGCAAATGGCGGATATTGGCCAACATCTTCGCCAATCCAAATATGCCTGAAATCGACGACTATTACGAGCCCTTCACCTTCGACTACGATCACTTGCAAAAAGCACCGGAACTAGAAGCGTTCCCAACCGCACGACCACGTTCACTGATCACCGGCGAACGAATGGAAAAAATAAACTGGGGTCCCAACTGGGAAGAAATTCTCGGCGGCGAGTTCGCGAAGCGCTCCGTCGACTCGAACTTCGAAGGCATCCAAAAGGAGATATACGGGCAGTTCGAAAACACCTTCATGATGTACTTACCCCGGCTCTGTGAGCATTGTCTCAATCCAGCGTGCGCCGCCGCGTGCCCATCCGGTGCAATATACAAACGCGAGGAAGACGGCATTGTCCTCATCGACCAAGACAAATGCCGCGGTTGGCGCATGTGCGTCTCAGCTTGCCCGTACAAAAAGATTTACTTCAACTGGTCGAGTGGCAAGTCAGAAAAATGCATTTTCTGCTATCCCCGTATTGAAGTCGGCCAACCAACTGTATGCTCGGAAACCTGCGTCGGCCGCATCCGCTACTTGGGCGTCATGCTCTACGACGCCGACCGCATCGAAGCCGCAGCCAGCGCTCCAAACGATAAAGACCTATACACTCAACAGATGAGTGTGTTCCTCGATCCGAACGATCCAAACGTCATCGAGCAGGCGCGTCGGGACGGTATCCCAGACGCTTGGCTCGAAGGTGCCCGCAATTCGCCAATCTGGAAGATGGCGATGGAATGGAAAGTGGCATTCCCGCTGCATCCAGAATACCGGACGTTGCCAATGGTTTGGTACGTTCCGCCACTATCCCCAATCACTGCCGCATCTGAAGCGGGCAAAATGGGTACGGATGGTCAAATGCCGGATGTCCGCTCGCTCCGCATCCCTCTGCGCTACCTCGCCAATCTGTTGACGGCAGGTGACGAAGAGCCTGTGGCCGTCGGTCTCGAACGGATGCTAGCGATGCGCGCCTACATGCGTGCGAAAACCGTTGACGGCGTAATCGACGAAGCAATTGCCAAGCGCGTTGGACTCACAGGTGTGCAGATCGAACAGATGTATCACGTTATGGCCATCGCCAATTATGAAGACCGTTTCGTAATCCCGACCACGCATCGAGAAGCAAGCGAAGACGCCTACGAGTTACGCGGCCAATGCGGCTTCTCATTTGGTGACGGCTGCTTACCCAGCGACGATAAAGTCAATCTCTTCGGTGGCATCAAGATCAAGAACAACAAGCCAAAGGTCGGGGCTTACTGATGAAAACGCTAAAAGTTATCTCCGCCCTCCTATCATATCCAACTGCGGAACTTCTTGCCGCACAACAAGAGTTGATAGCCACGATCGACAAAGAAGCGCTGTTATCAAAGACCGACCGCGCACGGTTGGTAGCGCTTATTGACAATCTTGCAAAGTCGGATCTCTTGGACGTGCAAGAGCGTTACATCCTGCTGTTCGATCGTACGCGGTCCTTGTCACTGCACCTGTTTGAGCATGTGCACGGCGAGAGCAGGGATCGTGGTCAGGCAATGGTCGACTTGATCAAAGTTTACGAAGACGCGGGTTATACGCCGACGACCAAAGAACTACCTGACTTTCTGCCGCTGTTCTTAGAGTTTGCGGCCACTCAAACCGCAGCAGCGGCAATTGAGCTGATCGGCCAACCCGGACACGTTTTTGCCGCGCTCCGAGAGCGTCTGCGTAAACGACAATCGCCATATGAGGCCGCGTTCGGGTGCTTACTCAGCCTCGCCAAAGTCAAACCTGATACCGCAATCACTGCACGCATACTCGCTGAACCAGATCCCGAACCCGATGATCTCGAAGCACTAGACGCCGCGTGGGCCGAAGAAGAAGTTCTATTTGGTCCAGGAGCAGCGTCCGACGCCTGCGGCAAGGATGGGCTTGCGGCAAAGTTGCGCCAAGCGCGTCGTCCCGCGCCAGATCTGGAAACACCACCACGGCTTAAGCCTCGCACTATTATCACGACGTCAGGCACATCCACGCGACCCGGAGCTTGATCCATGCGCGATACACTCTTCCACATCTTCTTCGTCTGGTACCCCTACGTTTGCATGTCCGCATTTATCTTCGGCAGCATCATTCGCTTCGACCGCGAGCAATACACGTGGCGCGCGAGCTCCAGTCAACTACTGCGTAAGAAGCAGCTAACATGGGGTTCCAACCTCTTTCACTTCGGAATTCTATTTCTATTGCTGGGGCATACCGTCGGCTTACTCACACCCAAGACGATCTACACGCTCTTCGTCACAGTTGAGCAAAAGCAACGCCTCGCCATCATCGCGGGGGGCATCGCCGGCACCGTCTGCTTTGTTGGCTTAACGCTCTTGCTCCACCGTCGATTTTTTGACCCTCGTGTTCGACAAACTTCGACTTATATGGATCTTGCCATCCTCATCATACTTTGGGTCCAACTCTGCCTTGGTTTGCTTACATTACCATTCTCCTTTGCCCACACAGACGGCGATGTGATGCTACGTCTGTCGCATTGGGCCCAAGGCATTCTCACAGTACAGCCCGTCGACGCACGATTGTTACAAGGTCTCGATTGGCCCTATCTCGTCCACTTGGTCCTCGGCATGACGATATTCCTATTGTTCCCATTCTCGCGTCTCGTGCACATCTGGTCGGCGCCAATATGGTATCTCGGACGACGCGGTTACCAGGTAGTGCGCACGCGCCGAACGCTTGGAACAACTGCATCCCGCGCTAAACCGTAATTTCCTGCGGAGCAATCGATCATGGACGTTACAACAACGGCAGGCATCAAACTTGCGGCGGCAGTGCCCACCAGCAAGATCTTTATCAATGGCGTGCAAATCTCCCGCGCGGTCGTCGCCCAAGAAATGCAAAATCATCCCGCACAGAAGCCGAGCGAGTCGTGGGAGTTAGCAGCACGCGCCCTAGCGATCCGCGAATTACTCCTCCAGCGTGGGCGCGCTCTTGGTCTCACCCCCACACTACTGACCGACTGCAATGGTCGTCGCGAAACAGACGACGAAGCTCTCGTACGCTCTGTTGTCGAATATGAAGTGAGAACAACTGAACCCGAACTTGCTTCGTGCCGCCGATACTACGAGCACAACAAGCACCGCTTTCGCTCGCCAGACTTATATGAAGTAGATCACATCCTAATTTCCGCCGCACCTAACGATACCGCAGGACGGGCAGCGGCCAAGATGCAGTCAGAGGCGCTGATTGCAGTTTTGGAACAAGCACCGGAGACAATGGCGAAACTCGCACGCGCGCACTCAGCTTGCCCATCGCGTGATATTGGCGGCAGTCTTGGACAAATCGGCCCGGGGCAAACCGTCCCGGAGTTTGAGACGGCTTTACCGACCATCCCGGTCGGTACAGTTGGGCGTGAACCGGTCGAGAGCCGTTATGGATACCATGTCGTTCGTGTAAACCGTCGGCACGATGGCCAACAATTGCCCTTCGAACTCGTGGCACCAAAGATTACCGACCATCTACGCGATCGTGTTCATAACACGGCAATCTGTCAGTATATCTCGGCGCTCGCCGACAAGGCCGACATCACAGGAGTGGTTCTCCATCCATACAATTCTCCTCTCAATCAATAGGCGCCTCATGCTCCTCGGTTCACTTATGCATCAGTTGCAAGACGAAGCAGCGTCCTTCGACGCGTTATTATCTCTTGGCGACATCTTGCTAATCGCCGAAGTGGAAGCCGCACGCGCGCCGCATGACGAGCAAGTCGGTGAATACGTTGCCGGTGCCGTCAAGCGTTTTGCAATTATGGCGCACGACGAGGATTGGCTCCGCCTTATGACGGCTCTCGAGAACTCCGATCAACCAGTCGCCGCCTGCTTGAAAGCCATGCTGCATTGGTCAATCGCACACGACACCAAAGTTTCAATGCACCCTGCTGCTGGATGCTTGCGCGCGGGCGGCGACGGAGGCTGCC
>JABFRJ010000494.1 GCA_013141255.1 Hyphomicrobiaceae bacterium | reverse complement strand
GCGCACAGAGTCCGTCCCTGCCCCGATGCAGGCCACCAACACAATAAAGGCGACAGCAAAAAAAATCGCGGTAACGCCTCGTTCGTCGCCTTTGAAAGTCCTGAAATTCAGCATTACAAACACCAATCAGTTTGCCGCATCAAACAAAAGTGTTGATCAGTATTAGGTGCAAATCTTTAAGGGTTGGTTGTGCCGATACTCAGAAAACGGGATGTAACAAGGTGAAAAATCGGTAAATTTAAGCCCATGCTTGCAGAATACAGCTTTGCGCCGTAAAGCCTGCTGACGAGCACAGGCATGGATGACCAGGACTTAACCACAACCTTCGCCCATAGCGCGCGCCCGACGGAACCGTCGCTGGCGTCTTTGGCGCGTGGAAACAACGCAGGTTCGACGCGGCGCGGATCGTGGACTTTTCCTGCCGCCCTGATTGGCGCGTTCGGGTTGCATCTCAGCCTTGTTGCCGCGACACAGTGGATGTTCCGCACCGATGGTACCGGTGGCGGGATAGTGCTCGACGCTATTGCAGTGACGATTACCGACGGCAAAGCCTTTGAGGCACGAGACATAGCCGTAGCCAACGACGGCGCAACGACAACGCAACCATTTGACGTATCAACGCAGACGATAGCCCAGCCCGAGAACAGCGCAGCAGCATCTGCCTCAACGGACCACACAAAGGCGCAAGACGCCACGATCCTGACCACACAAGATGCGACACGCAGCGAACCAGTGGCCCCACCTGCACCCAAAGTCGACACCACAATGTTTGAGCGTAACTCAGACGCGCCAGAAGTGCCTGCTGCCCAAGCAGTGCAGCAGAGCGTCACAGCATCGAACAACGATGCACGCGGCGCAGAAGCGCCATCAGCCGCGACTTCAGCAGCGCAAGCCGCACCTCCGGGCATGGCAAATGCCTATGCCCGCTCTGTACTATCAGCCGTCACCAAAACACGCCCCAAATCGCTGGGCGCACAGGGGTCGGCGCATGTCCGCTTCACGGTTGGCGCCGACGGTTCAGTGACAGACGCTAAGATCCTGACAACCTCTGGAAATACGTTACTTGATACGGCGGCGATTAAGTCAGTCCAGCGCGCGCAATTTCCTGCCCCCCCCATGGCTCTGTCGCGGGCAGATACGACGTTCGTATTACCGTTCCACTTTCGCTAACTGACAACACTGCTAGGTGGCTAGCCTTTTATGCTGCGGCGCGGCATAACAGCAACAACACCTCCGTCGGAAAGGCTTCCCCGCATGAGTATCTCAGGCATCAAGGGCAAAACAGCAGTTGTCACGGGCTCCACGTCGGGCATCGGTCTTGGCATCGCACTCGCACTCGCCAAAGAGGGGGCGAACATTGTGATGAATGGCCTTGGACCGGAAGACGAGCCCCAGAATCAAGCGTCGATCCAAGCGGTCAAGGCGCTCGGCACCCGCGTTAGCTTCGATGGCGCCAACATGCTGCGCGCAGGCGAGATCGTCGCCATGATCCAAAAAGCTGAGAAAGATTTCGGCCAAGTCGATATTCTCGTCAACAACGCCGGCATCCAGCACGTCTCCCCCATCGAGACCTTTCCGACCGAAAAGTGGGACGCAATCATTGCCATCAATCTGACGAGCGCCTTTCACACGATCCGCACGTCGTTACCCGGCATGAAAACGCGCAACTGGGGCCGCATCGTCAATGTTTGCTCAGCCCACTCCCTCACGGCCTCGCCATTTAAAGCCGCCTACGTGGCAGCAAAGCACGGCTTGGCAGGACTTACTAAAACAGTGGCGTTGGAAACAGCGGAATCCATGATTACTTGCAATGCCATATCACCAGGCTTCGTCTGGACGCCGCTGGTTGAAAAACAAATTCCGGATCTCGCCAAGTCTGAAGGCATCACACTTGAGCAGGCGAAGAAGAAAGTACTGGAACGACAACCATCGCGGCGCTTTGCTACCACGGACCAGATCGGTGCCATGGCGGTTTATTTGGCGTCTGAAGAGGCAAGCGCCGTGACCGGCACCAACTTCAGCATTGACGGCGGCTGGACCGCTCAGTGACATCCCTCGGCGCGACTCCGCGCAACGAGCCGAAACCCGGCATCAAGCGGATCAATTTGGCCTTGCAAGGCGGGGGCGCGCACGGCGCCTTCACTTGGGGCGTGTTAGATCGCCTTCTCGAAGACGAGCGCATCGAAATCGAAGCCATTTCTGGCGCATCGGCGGGCGCTATCAACGGCGTCGTCGTCGCCGAAGGACTTGCCGAAGGTGGCCGTGTCAAAGCACGCCAGCAGCTCTCGAACTTCTGGGAGTCGGTATCAAATGCACTGGCGTCGAGCCCGCTCAATTCCAACTTGTGGACTCAGTTCTTGCCGCCGTGGCTGCGCGATATGTCACCCAAGTTTGATGCCAGTTCCATGGCCAGTTCCATGGCCTTTGATTTCTTCGCCTCGATGCCATCGGCGTTTCAATTGTCACCATCAGGCTACAATCCCCTGCGCGACATCATCGAACGCGAAGTGAACTTCGAGCGCGTGCGGGCCTGCACAACCATGCAGCTGTTCGTGGCTGCAACACGCGTCGACACCGGCCGACTGCACGTATTCACGGGACAGAACGTGACACTAGATGCATGCCTTGCGTCGGCGTGTTTACCCACACTTTACAAAGCCGTCGAAATAGACGGGATCGCCTATTGGGACGGCGGCTACACGGCCAATCCTCCACTGACACCGTTCATCAAGCATTGCGGATCCGACGACGTCATGGTTGTTCAGATCAACCCGGCTCGCCGCGCCGACGTTCCCACCTCAGGCGGCGACATCCTTCATCGATTGAATGAGATCACGTTCAACGCCTCTCTCCTGCGCGAAATCGACGCCATTAGCTTCGTCAACGATTTGATCGACGCTGGCAGCCTCAAGGATCAAGGCTTCCGACGCATGCACCTACATCGCCTCGGCGGCGGCGTAACTTTCGAAAACTTGGCAAATTCCTCCAAGTTTAATGGCGATTGGACATTCCTGAAGAGCCTGCGCGACGCAGGTCGCCTTGAAACCGATGCTTGGCTCAAGGCGCACTTTGATCATATCGGGCGGAAGAGCACGATGGAGTTAGTCGAGAGCACATAACGCTCACGTTTCACTCGGCTCAACGCTACTCTAGAACCCGGCCACGACTTCACCCTCCAACACCTTCTGTCCATCAAACGCCGACGCCTCCCCACCCAGCGCCACCAACCCTAAAACTACAAATGCTAGCGCAAAAAATCTCGATTTAAAAATCAACATAACGGCCTCCTCGGCTCTCAATACCGTGCAAGCAAAAGGGCACCACGCGTCCCGCGCAGTGCCCCCCATTTTTCATGTCATGTGACGTCACATCGAACAGTTCGTGGATCGCTTACCAGCGGTCCTTCTCCTGTTGTTCCAAGAATTTTCGTCCGTCAAAAGCCTGCGCCGTACCGACGACACCAGCGAGAACAGTCAAAGCAACGAGAGCGTTGATCAAGGTCTTCATGGGGGGATTCCTTCAAAAATAGCTCAGTGATCGCAATAAAATTTACCACAGTTCAAACGAGCATCGATTGCGAATGTCCCGTTCCAGTCCGATCATCAGAAGTTTGATCTGAATAATCGTTACAGCCAATATACGCACATCTCAGCCAAACGATACGCCACCTCACAGTCGTGTGAAATCAGTTGGTTGCCCGTGATCACGCGCCTCGTCATCATCTTCACTGCACGCAAAAAACCTGCATATTCATTGATCTTCCACGAACCTATCACTGGTCTCAAAACGTGATCTTATTCACATCGGTGTGAGGCATCCCACACACCAGCGCAAACCGCGCCGCCCACCCATCACTTCCAAATATGAATTGTATACAGCCAATCTTATCGGACCATTTGCGCACACACGACGCGTCCTCAGATCGCCAGCACCCGCGCACCAAACCGTCGCTCAAACGTGCTTTTCAGCACCACATCCACGTCTGCCATCACGACCGGCAATCCAAGATCAACCAAACTTGTCACGCCATGTTCGGTGATACCGCACGGCACGATACCGTCAAAATGTTCAAGATCAGGCTCCACGTTGATGCTGAGCCCATGCAGCGACACCCAGCGCTTCAATCGAATACCAATCGCCGCAATTTTGTCCTCGCGCCCTTCACCTTTTTCAGACCGGCGCACCCAAACGCCCACTCGATCCGGACGCGTCTCGCCTGTCACATTGAACTCAGCCAATGTCTCGATGATCCAACCTTCCAGCGCCGTCACAAACCCGCGCACATCGCCCACGCGCCGTCCATCCGCGTCCACACGCCCCACCCGTGTCTTCACATCAAGCA
>JABFRJ010000104.1 GCA_013141255.1 Hyphomicrobiaceae bacterium | reverse complement strand
GATAAGCCCAGCGCAGCGGCGACAAGGGCATTTGGTGTAAGCATTGACGATCCGGCAAACCATCCGCCGGCCTTCATCACGGTGTAGTTCGTGGCCGCAGCGATTACAAAACCGCCAGTGGCAATTGCCAGGTGGTGAAAAGTTATGCTAGGGAGTTTCATGATTTCATTCCTTGTTCGAGAGGTTGAGATCGGATTGAGCCCGGCAGGTAGTGAAGTACCTGTCGGGCGTTTGTTTTCCTGGGCCGGGTGGCGCAGGGCGCGGGGCACTCCGTTGCTGATCACGGAATGCTCCGAACGCCGCGTCAATCAATGGATGCTCGAAACGTCTACGCCGCATGCTTTGAGTTGAGCGAGAAGTGCGCCGCTAATTTGGAGCGGCACGATCCGGGCTTCACCGCCATCGCGGCGAACCCGCTTTGCAAATTCTTCGGCCTTTGCTTCTTCGAAGTGGAATTCGCGCTCGGTAGCGTCGGTAGGCATTTTGATTTTTACGGTCATGCGCATTGTCGTCTCCATTGGTTTTAGCTGTTACGGCAGGTCACTTAGAATTGTTTGTCGGCCGTCAGGACGGGCGACATTGAGTACCGTCCATGAGGGTCGATGGCTTCAACGCCGTCAAAAATGCGGACAGCGCGGCGAACAGTGTTCCCGTGGACGTTGATCCATACCGACTTGGCGGTGCGCTTCAGGATCCCGAAGCGGTAGATGCAGTCGTAATCGCAGATTGAGCGGCAGGCATAGGTCTCGCCGACCTGGAATGCCGTGACGGCGTTGACGTTGGCGGCATGGTTGGTGGCAACGGTTCCGATGGCTTCGAGTGCTATGGTCATGGTGGTGTTCCCTTTCATCATAGCTTCGCCATTCCCCAAGGCGGGGAAGGATGCGGCGCTTTAGATTGTTGGTGGTCTCGTCAGTGCCGGCGATACCGGCAGACCGTCGCCCAGCATTGGCGCTGGGCTAGGTTTCGACCTAATTGGCAGGGTAGCTATAGAATACAGTGCGGGCGAGTTCATCGCCGAACAGTTCGGTCCAATACGGCAACCAGTCCTGCTCGTGCCGCCGTGCATCCTGCACATGCTGTGGCGGTTTCAGCCCTCCAGTGGATAGCAGGTATTTAGCCTGAGCCGGTGTCACGACGCGTTCTGTTGTCGTGTGCGGATCGCCGTTTACCGGGTGACCAACCACAGTGTCAGCGACGACGAACGCATCCGCGCACTTGTATAGACGCTGACTATAGTCACTAGCGATGTGGATGCCGATAAGTTGTCTACTGCCGCTGCTGCTGCGGTTAGGGTGGTTTGTCATCGTCTCGTCTCCGCCCCTGATGTCCCGCGAGGCGCCGGGTGAAGCTGTCTGGTCTCGTCAGCGGGAGCTTAACCCCCGGACGGCATGGGCGGGAAGCCATAGCTTCGCACCCGGCCGTTTCGACCTTGGTTCGCCTCGCCGGTCGTCCCGTACTTGGTTTCTCAACCACCCCTTCCGGGGACCTCACCAGCACCGGGTTTGCCCCGGTTGTTTGTGCCTCCAATTTTCGGGGAGGTTCCGCTGGCTTGGGTTGTCGTGGGCCTGCACAGTGCGTCTTACTATTCTGAATATATACACACCTATTTAAATAGCAATGGCGCGGCACTTATTTTCCCCGCCCCGTTGACGCTTTTTGATTTGGTATGTATTAAAAGAGGCATGAAAGACACAGATACATCCGGCCCAGGCCGCCCCCGCTTCGGAAAAGAACCTCTCAAGCGGATACAACTCATGGTTCCTGAAGAAATGCATGACGACGCTCAAATGCTGGCGCAGCAGCAGGGCGTTTCCGTTTCGCAGATCTACCGGGATTGGGCCGATGCCGCGCGCAAGCCAAAATCCAAAAAGGGGTGATATCGCTTATGCAGCGCTGGGAATGTTACAGCGACATGATCCAAGGCGGACTAGACGGCATGCGGGATGCCCTCGCCAACGTCCAGAGATCATCAAACGCTAACCGATCGCACAGCTATTGCCTCGCGTACGGAGATGGCTACACCAGTGCACAAACACTCAAGGCCCGCCAGCGCGACAAGACTGCGGAAGAGCTGGCCATTCGGGCAGATATGGGTATGTGACGTCAGCACTATCTGCTAGCGGTGCACCACCCCAACCGCTACGCGCTGGGTGCCTGGGTTGACTACAAGTTCGAACGCTTCAACCTTGCTAGCTCACCGCTAGCAGGGTTTTTCATATGGCCAAAAAAACAGCGATGCGAACCATCGCGCTCGCCGCCAGCAAGGGCGGCGTCGGGAAATCGACACTGACAGCCGCACTCGCCGTTCGGGCGGCACTCGACGGTTCAAGGGTCGCCATCGTCGATCAAGACCCGCAACTTTCGCTCTCAACATGGTGGGACCGGAGGGGCGGGCCCGACAACCCGCAGCTTTTCGAAGACGTGGACAGTTCGTCTGATGCCGTCGGGGAGATTGCTTCGCACGGCTACGATTGGTTGTTTATCGACACCCCGCCATCCCAGATCGACCGCATGGAAGCGGTCATTGCGTGCTGCGATTTTGTTCTGATCCCTACCCGCGTTGGCATCATGGATATCGAAGCCGTGCGCATCACTGAGGAGCTTTGCCAGCAGCACCGCAAGCCGTTCGCGTTCGTGCTCAACATGGTTTCGCCAGGCGCGGCCGCAACGTCGTCGGCAGCCGGTTTCTTGCGATCCGGGCGGCGCCTGCTGCTCGAGCCGCACGTCAGCTATCGCCACTCGCACGGCAACGCAATGTTCAACGGCAAGACCGCCTCAGAGGTAAAGGACGCAACGGCGCGGTCTGAGATCGAAGACCTCTGGACATCAGTTCAAAAGGCGGTTTCGCGCGCATCAAAGGTGGCGTCATGACGAACGACATGGAAATCAACGATTTTGACTTTGGCGCCATCCTGAACGGCGGCATCCGACGGCAGGGTCAGACCCTCAACGGCCGGCGTGCGCTCGACAAGAAAAAGTTGAGCGAGGCAGACCGCCGCAAAATCCAAACCACTGGCCGAACGGAGCAGATGAACCTCCGTGTCAGGCCAATGACAAAGGTTGAGTTTATGCAACACGCAGCAAGCCAGAACCTGTTGCCAACCGAACTGTTTGAGCGCGCGTGGGAATTCTACAAATCGAACGGAGGGTCTTGACGTGCACATTTTGCTTGGGGTGCCAGCGCTTATTCTGGCGGTTTTTTTTGCGGCGTGTGAGGTGATCGGCACCTATGAGTTCCTGCATGCCGAGCAAGGATCCTTTAATTACATCGTCGGCGCTGGGTGTGGGATTGCCGTCGCAGTCTCGATGCTGCCGGTCTGCGCCGCTTTTGCGTGGAGCGATCGCAAATGGTTGTCCGGCTGGTTGTGGGCACTATTTTGTTTATCGCTGGCGTGTGTCGTCCTGGCCGGATTTTCCCGCACCGGAACCGCAACGGATACCGCTCAAGACGCGCGCGCCCAATCAACGGCCAAGCAAACGCAGGCGAAAGATGAAATACCAATCGCGCGCAAGGAGGTGACCGACGCCCAGCTGGCACTTACCAAAGCGCGATCTGATGCCACGGCAAAGGCGTCTGACAAAACGTGCGTCGAGAATTGCGCCAAAATTCTCGCCGGAACCGTGACGAGCGCTGAAACTGAGCTGAAGACAGCGCGCGAGCGCCTGGATACTGCTCTGACAAAAGCGGGGACAGAACCGCCACCGAAGAAGGACTCGCTCGCTTCCCGCCTGGCCGCGATGACTTGGTTCACCGAAGACCAAATCCGAACGTTCCAACCCTTGACGGTGCCGGTGCTTTCATCAGGTCTGTCGGCTGCCCTGATGATCTTTTCCGCATGGTGCTTTGGACCGCTACGGCGGACGCAAAATGATCGCAGCCAATCCGTTCAGGCAAATACTCAGGCTGTCGATCTCGACGAAGCGGCAGAAGAAGAAGCGCCAGCGCTAGCAGCGCCGGCACGTACCCCGCTGGCGCTGCAATTCACCGGGCCGGGGTCTGAATTGGTTGAATTTGCGAGCGATCGCATAGCGCGCACCGACGGCGCCGAATTGCACATGCGCGACGTGCTGACGGAATACGAGCGCTATTGCCGCCAGCAGGACATGGAACCCATGGATCGCACTGCATTTGTTCGCGAGCTCGCGTCACTCTGCCAGCGCGTTGGCATCGGGGTTCGGGTTGACGGCAAGGACGCATATCTCATTGGCGCTGCAATCGCAGCATAGACACGGGAAAGACAGATGGCAGGTTCCGTCAACAAAGTGATCCTCGTCGGCAACGTCGGCAAAGACCCTGAAATCCGCCGGACCCAGGACGGCAGGCCGATTGCCAACCTGAGC
>JABFRJ010000439.1 GCA_013141255.1 Hyphomicrobiaceae bacterium | reverse complement strand
CGACTTTAGTGTTATGTTTACTCATCGACATGCGCACCGACGCCGGAGGTTTCCTCCAAGTCAGCGGTTGCTGATCGGTGCGGCGTCTGACGCCGATGCGACATGCCGTGTTTCTCTCTATTCGGAGGATGCACCATGTCGCGCCTTACACTCTCGCATAGTCATAAATCTTGGGAAGACTGGATGATGATGGCCCTTGGCGGTGTCCTCATCGTATCGATGGCATGGGACCCCGGCGTGGTCAGTGTCTGGATGGCCGTCAACGCAATTGTCGTTGGTTTTCTTGTGCTGACGTTCGCGATTTCCGAATTTGAACTGCCGGAGCGCTGGGTTGAACGGGTTACGTTTGTCCTTGGTCTTTGGGCTTTTCTATCGCCAGTCCTGTTTGGGTATTTCGGGTTCGGGACACTCTGGCTGGTTCATATGATCATCGGTGCTGCCGTTATGGCCATGGCGGCTCTGGAGTTGTGGCAGGATGATCCTACGCCGCGGCTGCCTGGGTAAGTTTGCAAACTGATCATGTATGACTTGTAACGCAGGACGTTAAGCGTTCGCTCGGTCTGGAGCCATTGCTCCGGACTGAGGTGGCGTTAAATGTTGGGCGTAGTGTTCTCGTGACGCGAATTGGCGGTCGCTGCGCTGGTGAGCACCTTAGTGGTTGCTTTGTGGCCGAGCCTGTGTTTTCCGCGAGCTAGCGGCGATCGGCTTGGGAGGTTTTGGGGTGCGTTGGGCCAAGAGTATACCAGAGATCACCAACGCAAGTGCGATGCCGTGATAGAGCGCGAAGGGCTCGCCGAGCACGGCGACGGCGAGGATGGCGGCGAAGATCGGCACGAGATTCATGTAGACGCCTGCCCGACCTGGGCCGATCAAGTCGACACCACGCAGTAAGAAAATCTGCGCGAGGCAGGAGGGAAAAATTGCGACGAAAATGGTGATGAGTACGCCATTGAGTGTTGGCAGTTCGAGGCCCCAGGCGACGGCCTCGAAGGCGATTAACGGGACCGACGTGTAGGCGGCGATGAGTGCCAGCAAGGAAAAGAAAGGTGCGCCGGGCATAACGGGTCGGCTACGGAGCGCGACAGTGTAGGCCGCATAGAGGCCGCAGGCGACGAGCATT
Source organism: Hyphomicrobiaceae bacterium (assembly GCA_013141255.1). Taxonomy (GTDB): domain Bacteria; phylum Pseudomonadota; class Alphaproteobacteria; order Rhizobiales; family Hyphomicrobiaceae; genus JABFRJ01. The sequence goes on along the minus strand of JABFRJ010000439.1, from coordinate 3,224 downwards.
AAGACGTCGCCGAAATTGAAGTCGATATCGAGAATGGTTGATGGATTGCCGCGAGTGGCAACAACAAGCACGCCGATGGTGGTGATCAAAACGCCCAAGAATTGGACGAGTGTGATGCGGGTGCCGTGGACCAAGAATGCGCCGGCCATGACGAAGGCTGGCATTGAGCCTTGCAAAATTCCGATATTGAGGGCGGTAGTGTAGTGACCGGCGACATAGAACAAGACGTTAAAGGCTGTGAAGCCGAGTGACGCCATCAGGATGATGAGCGGAAGTTTTTTTCGGATTTCTGGCCAGTGGGCGCGGACTTCTGAGCCATAGATGGGCCAGAGTACTGCGAGGACGAGTACCCAGCGAAGGAAGACAAGTGTGAGCGGGGTTACCTGTCCTACCGCGAGACGACTGGCAATGGCGTTGCCGCCCCAGAAGATGCCGCATAACACAAGCAAAGTGCTGGGCGAGTTCCAGAGGCGTGTCGTTACTCGCTTCAGCATTTTACCCCTGGTGTCTCACATAGACTGAGTTTGCATTCGCTTGACGCGACGCACTTTGTGCTATTTGGCGAATGACATTCATTGCATCGAGTGTAGTGGTGCGGATGGCATAGTAGGCCATTCGGTAGGGCGTGTCTTATTTGTAACGCTGGGCATTGTTTGAACTGCAACCGTTGCAACTTTGGAGTGATTAATTTGACAGGGGCGTTTACTGAATATTAATTGTCTCCACGTGTGCAGACTAAATATTTTGCGGGTGGGGGACGTGATGCGGGCAGGACTCTGTCTTTGTGCAGCGGGCAGTTTGATGTTGGCTGGCTGTGGCGGTGGAAGTGGTGGCGGCGGTGCAGCAGCAACGGCTGTCGCTCAAACGGTTTCGGTTACGACCAATTACTCTGGTGTGCCGCTTTCGTCTTCGTCGATCAATTCGCCGCAAAGCGGTAATGTAACAGTTGCTAGGAACGGCACCACGGCATCTGCGACCGGTGCCATTAATACCGGGACTTTGACTTATAATTCGGTGGCATCGTCTCCATCGCTTGGTTTGGAAGTTTATTCAGCGACGAATGGTGGACTGGATACCGTCTTGGCGCTGAGGAAATCTGACCCTAACTCTTCGCTGAGTGATGCGCATTACGGAATTGTTCTGCAAGATACTACAAGCACTTCGGCGACAATCGCAGGCGTTCATACGGGAACGCGCACAGCCGTGTCAGATCTGCCGAAAAATGTGACAGCTACCTATAGTGGTGGCTTTGTTGGCGCGGTGAGTGGCAAATCAGGTAGTGGATCGACTACTTACCCACAGGAGGTGCTGGGAACGTCCGCTGTAACCGCTAATTTTGGCAGCGGCGCTGTAGACGGTCGAATTAGTAACATGACGGTTGGGTCACAACAGCAAGCACTCGGCGCGGACATCGTTATGAACGGGACGATGTCAGGCAACGGTTACACGGGTACAGCGTCACTGGTTAATGTGAATGGATCGACACCAATTGCGCCGACACAGACTGGCAATATGAATGGCGCATTCTACGGTGCGGGTGCCACGGAAACGGCTGGCGCTGTTGCGGTGAAGGCGACAGATGGTGTTTCAAGTGTTGCAATTGCGGGTGGGTTCGGCGGCAAGCGCTGATTATTTGGTCGTCATCACCAATGTTCGGTGCGTTTTATCAGAGAGTGTTGTTGCACCGGGGTGGAGCTCTTCGCACCGTTGCGATCGCGTTTTGGCTGGTAACTCTTGCGCTCTTTTCTGGCAAGGTTTTGGCTGAGCCAGCTAAGATTTCGACGCATCAGGCGTTGGATCGGTGGGCGTCATTTAACGTCTCGCAGCAGGCAGATTTTATAGAGCAACTCATTGTGCAAGGTCATCTTGATCTTGCTGACGCACAAATCGCAAAAACGAGGTTTGGGGCTGAGGGGCAGGACCGGCGACTTTTTATTCAAGGTCGTTTGTTGCGGGCGCGTGGGCGAACGGCTGAGGCCATTGGTGTTTATCGCGATCTGCTTGCCCAACGGCCCAATTATGATCGGGTCCGACTAGAGCTAGCGCAGACACTAGCTCAGCACGGAGAAGACGAGAGTGCGCGCCATCATTTTGAGTTGTTGCTTGGAGCGAACGCGTCGTCGCGCGAAGTAGATCAGACGGTTCGCGCCTTTATTGATACGTTGGACGGTCGTCGGCGATGGAATGCGACGGCGTATGTGACGGTGGCGCCGAGCACCAATGTCAATCAAGGCACCAATCAAGATGTTGTGATGCTCAACGGCCTGCCGTTTGCTATTAATGCGGGTGCGCGGCGGACCTCGGGTGTCGGCCTCGTTGCGGGTGCGCAGGCTGGGTATCAGCTGCCATTGGCGACCTCGCTCGATCTGGTTTTTGCTGGTGGCGGGCAAACGAAGGTTTATCGGGATAGTTCGTTTAGCGACGCCATCATCAATGCTTCTGTTGGTCCACGCTGGCGCTTTAATAATGGTTCGGTTGGTGTTTATGCGACTTCTGACTATCGATGGATTGCCGGTGACGTCTATGGCAAGGGCATTGGCGGACTTGTTTCGGGGTATTTGAGATTGTCGCAGCGAGATGCTGTACACGGCAGCGTCGCTTGTAGTCGTCGACTATTCGACACAGCTTGGGCTGGCAGTGATCTCTCCTATCAGGATGGCCATGTGTGTTCGGTTGATGGGCGCATTGAACATGCGATGACTTCAACGACGAGTGTCCGAGTTCTGGGTGGCGTGGGGCAAGAGCGGACCGGGCGTGTGCATCTTAATAACAATCATTGGTATGCTGGTGCAGGTGTTTTCAGAGAATTGCCGCTCGGCGTTTCGATGTATTTCGAAGGGAAGTATACGCGGCGCGACTATGAGGGAATTTTTCCTGCCATGGGTGTTGGCCGTCTTGATGGGCGTTGGGATCTTGCTGTGAACTTGACTAAGCGCGATCTCAATATTTTTGGTTTCGCGCCAATGCTGCAATATACGTTCACGCATAATGTCAGCAATGTTGGTCTATATGATTTTGATGCCCATTCGGTAAACGTCACGTTGACCAAGAAGTTTTGACGTGCGTTGCTGACCGTGATGCTGCGTGCGCCGTTGTTACTTCCGATTTCGCGTGCCTTGGTTGTTGTGTCGTCAGCCTTTGAGGCCGGGTCGGCCGAGAACTGTCATCATGGTTGCAGTCATGATTGCGAGGGGGCGGGTGAGATCTGCAGGGGAAGTGTCGTC
>JABFRJ010000089.1 GCA_013141255.1 Hyphomicrobiaceae bacterium | reverse complement strand
GCATAAGCCAAAACGCAGAATTGCGCAGGTGCCAACGGCCCTAGTGCTGAAACTAAGTCTGTAGTATGCGCCGCTTTGCAAAACAGGAGCGTGGCTAAGCTTGCCACAGTCTGCGACTGCGACAAAATTTGGAAAATACGGTAGGCAATAACTAGGCTGAGTAAAGACAACACCGCTTGCGCTATAATTAAATTTCGAAAGGGGTCTTCTAGCGAGCAATTGAGGCGTCTGTTTGTCAAACATTCAAGTGCTGCATGTGACCGCGCATCGATGCTGGCTACTGACGCAACAAACACAGGATAACCAGGTGCCACTGCACGGCCTGGTCCCGACGCCAGGCCGTTTCTTACCCCCTGACCATCAGTAAGTGTTCCAATTGCCAAAAAGTCACCGGCCACGCGCAACGCGGGTATACCTTCATATTGACCACCCGCAGAGACCGCAACACGGAGAATAGGTGCAACGCATAAGAGCCCAAACAATACTGTCAGCAGCCATGAGTTGCGCCAAATCTTTATTGCACGCAATTCAGGCAGCATCGCCAAAGGGCTCTGAGGCATTTTCCTTATCATGTACGGCAGCTCGAGGTGATCGTTTGGGTTGGGATATGGCTGCAGCCATCGTTGACGGGTAACTGAATACCAAGTGTAGGAGGCGCATTAATGGCGCGTGTGGTAGAATCTTTAGTATGGCCGCAACGATCATATTTGCAGCCCCCGGAATGATCACACCTCGGCCGGCAACGAATCCTTCGTAGCCGACCCTGGCGACGTCGTCCGCATCCATAGTTGGCATCAAACTTAGCCAGAGGCTGCGCTTCATGCCTGCCTTCGCAAGAAACAGCGTATCGACAATGCCCGGAGCCAAGACGATAACCCGTGTACCCGTGTGGCGAACTTCTTGATCGAGCGAGCGACTCATCGAGAACACAAATGATTTTGATGCTGCATATATCGACATGTACGGCATTGGGATGAAAGCTGACATTGAGGCAACGTTGAGAATGCCACCTTTTCCGCTCGCGATCATTTCTGGTAGGAATGTATACGTTAGTTCAGTGGTCGCTCGAATATTCAACTCAAGCAACATGCGCAGAGTCGATTCGTTCATTTTTTCCCGAGGTCCGAAATTGCCAATTCCAGCATTATTTACGAGAATTTCGACTTGTAATCGGGCTTGATCAAGTATGCTTTTTAGGCGTGAGGCTGCGTCCGGTTCGGTCAAATCAATGGCGATTGTCAGCACAGCGTGCGAGGTAGTTTTTCGTATTTCCTCGGCAGCTCGATTTAGCTTTTCTGAGTCGCGCGCGACCAAAATGATGTTGTGGCCTCCGGCAGCAAATTTCGAGCCAAGCGCTCGGCCAAGACCTTCTGAGCCGCCAGTAATAACGACCACGGATGTTCTTTCGCTTCCGCCATGAAGGTCGAATTTGCAAACCGATGTACCATCGGATTGAAGCATTTGATCTCCAGTGGACCACACTAAGGCAGCAAATATTATTTGACCGTAATCACCGCTGAAGTGAGTCTGCAAGTACCAATGTGCATCGTCGATCGGTATTTTCTAACGAAAGTGCGCCACCAGCCACTCGAATTTTTCGATGAGGTCGAGTGGGTCTATCGTTATTTGCCCATGTTATATGCTCGGCGCATGGTCTGAGACCCATCTCTCGTCCAGTCAGAAGAAGAATCCTGGGCGTGCGCATGTGAAACATGTGGACAGGCCTGAAGTGTTGCCACTCCGATCTTGCGCTTGCCAAACAAGTTGATTTGCTTGGAGTGACCATGCGCAGTCAACGTGGTTTGAAATGTGTCGGCTTCGTCGGACGATCATTATATCCGATATGCTGTGCGCAATTTGTCGCCGTTTGGCTTCAAAAGCCTCATCCTGCTCGAGGACCTAGACTGACACAATTTTTGAGGCAAAATTGGTGCGGATAAAAAACTTGGAAGCGCTTCGACAATTTCGGCCACGTCTTGGGCGGTGATAATTGCCATGTCGACCCCGGGTCCAGTTTGCCAAACAAGCGGAACTGCATCAAGCGCGCATTCGTGATAATGCATTTGGTTTGCGGCCCAGAATAGCCGACTTGGCTCGGGTGCTAGGAATCGATATATTTGATACTGATTGTTTGCTCGTTTTCGATGGTGATCACATCCTAAGTAGCACGTTTGTCTGTGATATGGCGGTGCTTGTGTCGACGATTGTTTGTTTTTTCGACGGTGTCGGCGTCGTTGGACGGGCGACGCGTGTTGAGCAGTATCGCTGATATCGGTGCGACTGAGGCCGTTGGAGCGATTGAACCATATCACCTGTCCGTCGGCGTTTTCTCGATGCCTTCGCCGCGATCGAGGGCGCTTGGTGGGGGAGTTTAGCGACGAGCCGGTTCTATGGATTTGGAGTAGTGCGATGACGCTTAAGGTGTTGGTAACTGGGGCCTCCGGCTTTATAGGTCAACGGTTGGTCAACGTGTTGAAAATGCAAGGGCACTGGGTCAAAAGTGTTGATCGCCATCACAGTGGCAGCCGTGCGGGAGCCGATATTCATGTTGTGCAAAATATTTCGGTTACAACGCGTTGGGCAGATGTCCTAAGAGGTATCGACGCTATTGTGCATCTCGCTGATGGCTCCCGAGTTTTTGAATCAACCGGTGTCAGCGAGAATCGGCGAGCGATGGAGGGGTGCGCTGCCGCGAATTCTCATTTGGCTGCGAGCGCGATAGAGCAAGGCATTCGAAGTTTCATTTATGTAAGTTCGGTGAAGGCCGTTGTAGGGGAATCAGCTTCGTTCGTTTTGACCGATGAGCACAAGCCGCTGCCCACTTCACAATATGGGCAACTAAAGCTCGACGTAGAGCGACAGCTTACGAGCATTTTTAACGCTTCGCCTGGTCGGCTTGTAATTCTCCGTCCTGCCCTCGTATATGGACCAGGCTGCGGCGGCAACTTTGATCGGCTGATGCGCCTTGCGGACACTCCTTGGCCTCTACCTTTCGGTGGTATGAAAAATACCCGGAGCATGATTTTTGTGGAAAATTTTGTAGATGCTGTTGTGACAGTGCTTGAGCAAAAGAGCGCTCCTGGTGGTGCATATCTTGTGCACGATGGCGCGCCGCGCTCGATTTGCAAGACGCTGGAGCATATGCGAAGTTGCTTTGGACGCCCGACGCGTTTGTTCTCGATACCTGCGTCTATCTGGGGCGTAGCAGCGTCCATACCGCCAATGGCCTCAATTGCTGATCGCATTACTGGAATGTTGACAATTGACGACATTGGGTTTCGTAGAACGTTTTCTTGGTCCCCCCCTTGGCAAGATGAACAAGCTGTTGCTGCTACTGTAGCTTCATTTGTAGAGGCGAAGACTCTTAAGGCTGCCAACCTGATGCGGGGCGACGGCTCATGAAATCGTTGGTGGCAAAGCTAGGACTAGTATTGGTACTAATCGCAACTAGTACCCTTTCGTTCTTTTTTTTCATCAGAAGATTTGAGTTCATTACACCTCGTGCCATTTATGTGCCTCAAGTGCTGTCGCAAATAGCGAACTTGGAGTTATGTTTGAGCAAGAATGGCAATACGAATACTGCGTGCATAGATGCAGCTAGATTGGTCGTGCAGGATTTACCGCGCGCCCGCTTTGAAGTTTTTAAACAATCGATTTTTGATGTGCATGTTGAGCGCAACACCCTCGTATTTCATAAGAAAGATTGCGGCCCGGCCGATTTTGCAATTACGTCGTTCGTTTGGGCGCTTTTTCCTCTTGAGGCCAAGGTTCTTCCTAATGATCGTAAGGCGGCGGGGTACTTCACCGGTACGGAGGATTTCTCAACGAAGGGTATTTTGGTCGACGGCCAATGTCTTTTGACAGTTAAATTCCCTACCGTATATTACGTGAAATTTGAGGCCGGGCAGTATAATGTTCGCGCTGGAAAATGGGTATGGTTTGTAAATGGTTTGTAACATGAGGTCGCTGAGGCAAGCTGGGTACATGCTGTACTAGCCGTACGAGTTAAATTTGCCTTTTGTCTTGGCAAATGCCTGCGCACCAAATGCTATCATCTTGCAAACTGCTGTTACTTCCGCGCTGTTTTTCCATTGCGAAGATGAGCGTTTGAAATAGGAAATGATGACATGAATGTAACAATGATCGGGGCAGGGTATGTCGGTTTGGTCTCGGGCGCATGTTTTGCCGATTTCGGATTTTCGGTTGTTTGCGTCGACAATGGTGCGACAAAGGTCGAAGCGTTAAACCAAGGACGCGTTCCAATCTATGAGCCTGGGCTCGCCGAACTCGTTGCCAAGAACGTGAAAGCGAACAGGCTCTCGTTTTCAACAGGCTTGTCGTATGCAGTTAAAT
>JABFRJ010000395.1 GCA_013141255.1 Hyphomicrobiaceae bacterium | reverse complement strand
CATGAAAGCCATCATCGCCCACTACCGCCACGATCCCGCCTGGGCCCGCCCGCGTCCACCGCTGGTCGAACTTGATCAATCCGTCGCGGCCGCAGCCATCGCCACGCTTGAGCGAGAACACGGCTTCGGCATGGACTTCCGCGAGTCATAAAACTGACGACACGACGAACGCCGTCGGGCAAAAAAGGTCGGCCCCTTCTTTGGGAGAAAGAAGGGGCCGCAATTTTTAGCGTCAGTGTCAGGCGATTCATCGTGTCCCGGTGGGAGATCCGGTTGTCGACATAAGAAGCGGGGCTGAGTTGGGATTGCCATGCATACGAACAACTTCTGAGGCAAGAAACATCGAGCTAGCAACCAGCAGCACCAGCATACCGACTTTCGCCGTCTGCGCGGTACTTTCAACCGTTTTGTTTTGCCGTCCGGTCATGTCTTGAAGTCTCTAAAGCTGGGCGGGCGAACGATTAAAAAACAACCGTCCTGCAGTCAGTGACAAATTGATAATAGATAATCGGAGGTAAGTCCATGAGGTTAGCGAAATATAATTAAAGTGCATTGGTAATAAAATATAAAGTGCTATTTTGATGCGATAATTAAATAATTAGAAATTTGTGCTGACGCAACTCGGCCATTTCAGTTAGCAAAAGGCCAAGTGTGCGCCAGTGATCAAAGTGTCAGTTTTAGCCTAAGGTTTGTGCGCGGCCCGGATCGCCGAAATGGTCTGCCGTACAGAAATTGCTTCCTGATCGGTTTTCACTTCGATGATGGCCGGTTTGCCAGACGCGAGCGCACGCTCTAGTGCTGGTTTGAAATCTGCCGTCTTAAGCACCGTCTCGCCATGCGCGCCGAAGCTACGCGCGAACGCAGCAAAGTCAGGATTGGTCAGTTGCGTGCCGACAACACGCACAGGATACTCTCTTTCTTGATGCATCCGGATCGTTCCGTACATACCGTTATTCACGAGCACGGTCACGACATTGAGATTGTATTGCATGCAGGTCGCCAATTCCTGGCACGTCATCATGAAACACCCATCACCCGCGAAGTTAACCACGGTACGCTTCGGGTCAGCAACCTTCGCCGCAATCGCCGCTGGTAACCCATACCCCATCGACCCTGAAGTCGGCGCTAGACACGTCCGATAGGACTTGTACGTGAAATAGCGATGTAGGAACGCCGCGTAGTTGCCCGCACCGTTGGTCACGACCGCGTCGACGGGCAGCATGTCAGATACCGTCCGCATCACCTGCTCAAGCTGCACCGCGCCCGGCGTCGCAATCGGCGCCAGATAAGCATTTGCCGCCGCGTGCAACATCGCTGTGCGCGCAGCCCAACTTGACTTTGGCGAGACATTAAGGCCGCGCAGCCCCTCCACAAACCCAGCCGCATCCGAAAGAATAGGCAAATCGGCGCGATAAACCGATCCAATCTCGCCCGCCGAGGGGTGCGCATGCACGAACTTTTGCTTGGGGTTTGGAATATCAACCAGCGTGTAACCCTGTGTCGTCATCTCGCCCAGTCGAGCGCCAACCGTGATCAGTAAATCAGACTCCCGAATAGCCGCCTGCAACTTCGGATCAATACCAATGCCGACACAACCCACGTAGTTTGGATGCCGGTTGTCGAAATAGTCCTGATAGCGGAACGCGGCCGCCACAGGCAGTGCAAGGCGCGCGGCCTGCGCTTCAAACGCCTTCGCCGTCTCTTGCGACCAGCCCGGACCACCGATGATCATCATGGGGCGTTCGGCTGCGCTCAACAGTGCACCAAGCTCTGCCATGTCCTGCGCGGCAGGCACGCTGCGTGCAATCCGTGCGGGCTTGGCGTCCGCCACATCAACTTCCGCCGCCAGCATGTCTTCCGGCAAACCGAGCACTACAGGGCCCGGTCGTCCCGACAGCGCCGTGTGATAAGCGCGGCTCACATACTCCGGAATACGCTTGGTATCGCGAATGACACCCACCCATTTGACAAAGGTGCCAAGCAGGCTCTTAGTTTCGACTTCTTGAAATGCTTCACGATCTTCGGTGTCGGAAGCCGGTAAGCCGAGGAACAAGATCATCGGCGTCGAATCTTGTTGCGCGACGTGCAACCCAGCCATCGCATTGGCGAGCCCTGGCCCGCGCGTTACAAAACACAGCCCCGGCGTTCCCGTCATTTTGCCATAGGCTTCCGCCATCATCGACGCCCCGCCTTCTTGGCGGCAGATGATGGTTTTCACACCAGCATCATAAAGCCCATCGAGGGCCGCCAAAAAACTCTCGCCTGGAACCGTGAAAGCCGCCTTCGCACCATTGATTTGGAGCTGATCGATAAGAATTTTGCCGCCGTGGCGCATGGGGAAGGGCTGTCCGTGTTGTTTACCAATTGGGAGCTTAGACAATACCGATCCCAGCCCAAAGTGGCAAAGACCTGTTCCAGCACGGCAGCTACGCGGCTGAGATGCCACACTCGCACCGACTACAGCCCAGATCGAGCATCCGTGATGTTGGCCAAGGCTATTCACGGCACTGACAAAGCCCTAGTAACTGTCCAGAGCAGCCAACTAATCAAATCTAACTGGGACTGAGTATGGCTACGGATCAGCCCCGCACTCAAACAAATGCAACGCGTAAGAGTAAAACCGGGTGCAGGTCGTTTCACATTCACTGAAAATGCCGCACGCGCAAAAGCTTGCCAGCCTTCGCGCGTGGTCGTTGGGCGCAATGGTCGGACTGTCGACCATCTTAGGTTTAATTGCCGTCGCCGCAGTGATGCCAGTCGCGTATTTCATCGCCATAGCTCAAGCGCAAGAGGCCGTGCCTAAATCACCCGAGGACCCCATCGCCGCAAAAGCCTATCGTGTACTCGAACAAGCCTGCGCCTCGTGCCATCAAGCGGGCCAACTGAAGGGCGTCGCTAACCCCGCCGGCGACTTCGGCAATATTTTGGACCTTGACGCCGTGCTGACCAACCCGGCTCGCGTCGTGCCAGGACAGCCCGAGGCATCCAAGCTTTTCACCATGATGGCCGCGCGATCTATGCCGCCCGATGGCGCGTCTGACAGCGCCGAGATCGGCATCGAACAATTAGACGTCGTGCGCGAATGGATTGTCCGCGCTTCGACCACGCAAGTGACGTGTCCCCAAACCAATCTCAAAACCGGGCGCGATGTTGCGGCCCAAGCGACAGCTTACTTCGACACGCTCGATGCAGCGAAAGCAAAAACCGTTCGCTTGCTGAGCTTAGCGCCGCTCGGCAATGCTTGCGCTGGCAAGGACGAATTGGCGGGCTACGGTCAAGCACTTGCAACAGTGCTCAACAGTCTATCGTGGGGCCTCGAAACAGTTGCCCTGAAGCCCGTCGATGCTGACGGCGTGTTGCTCGCCATCGACTTATCGCTCCTCGGTTGGGACCTCGATCACTGGGAAGCGCTCGTCACGACGTCCCCCTATGGCGCATCAGTCCCTGTGACCGCAGCGCTCGCTGCAAAATCCGGTAGTCGTGCACCAATCCTGCGCGGCGATTGGTTCGCTAAGGCCACCCTGCGCGCGCCACTCTATTACGAATTATTAGGTTTGCCCGATCGCCTGCCGGAATTGCTTGCCGGGTTGAAATTGGAGCCCGGTACAGGCACGCAGTCAGGCTCTCGTCGCGTAGGGATAAAATCATCGAACGTCGCACGCGGTAATCGCCTGATCGAACGCTACGCCTTCGCTAACGGGGCTGCGTGGTTGTCATCTGAATTTGCTCCAACAGTCAGCCGCCCCGACCTCTTCGAATCCACCATGACCCCGCTCCCAGATGGTGCCTTAGGCGATCATCCAACGGGCGTCGTGCGCCCCGACGCCACGCTGATGCATTTCAACCTCCCCAACGGCTTCCGCGCCTTTTTCATGAGCAACGGTGACGGCCAGCGTATCAACGACGCGCCGCATTCAATCTTAACCGATCAAGCCAAACCAAGCCTTCGTGTCGGGGTTGCACAAGCCTGCCTCAGTTGCCATGCCCGCGACGCAACCGGAGTTACATCAAGCATAAAAGATGATTTATTGGCGCGCCTGGTCAACAATTCGACGCTCGCCCGTGATGCCAAAGACCGCGCCATCGGGCGACATTTCCAGCCCGAAAGCCTCGCCGAAGCCGTCGCCATCGATAACGAACGCTTGAGCAAGGCGCAACGGGAAGTCAGTGTCGAGCGCAAGACACTGATCGCGGGCCTCCAGCCCGTCGCGGCACTATTGGCGCGCTACGGCCAACCGCTTACGCGTGCGCTGTTTGCCGCTGAGCTGGGACTGACCGCAACGGCACCTGAGCTTGCGGCCATCGAAGCGCGCGCGTCGCCCGCGGCCAAATCGACCTTAACCCGCCTCCATCTCGGTCTGGTGTCGCGCGCCGACGTTGAGCGAATAGCTCCGGAAA
>JABFRJ010000233.1 GCA_013141255.1 Hyphomicrobiaceae bacterium | reverse complement strand
GAGGCGCGCATTTCCGTCTGTGGTGATGGGGCGATAGTGGATTTCGGATTGCATGCGGTCTCGTTGCGTGGCGTGCCCAAGGACGGCGGGCGTGGGGCACCAATCACGGTTCGGGGTTAGGGGCAAGGTGGTAAATGCCTAGCTTGGCTTGCCATGGCGCAGACTAAAAACGTGTTCGCGGCGCAGGCCCCGTGCGACCTCAGCTAACGCCGCAGAGTAAGTCCCCAAATATGCAACAGCCGAGCAAGCTAAACCCAAATCCGATGTTGAACCGAGTCGTGCGGACTAGCGTCTCAATACATTCCAACCGCCAACTTTGCTTCCTCGCTCATACGGTCTTTGTCCCATGGCGGATCGAAGGTTAGATTAACCGTCGTCCCCTGCACGCCCTGAACCGAGTTGACCGCGTTCTCGACCCACAATGGCATCTCGCCAGCGACTGGACAGCCAGGGGCCGTCAACGTCATATCAATCGTCACTGCTCGGTCGTCCGCAATATCGATCTTATAGATCAACCCGAGCTCGTAAATATCCGACGGAATCTCTGGATCGTAAACTGTCTTCAGCGCTGCCACGATGTCAGCCGTTAGTTGTTCAAGCTCCTCAGCTGAAAGCGCTGATCCCGGCACCGGCGTGCCACCATCGGCCAGCGACGGTGGCAGCTCACGTGCCTCCGCTTGTGACGGCAAAGCCTTCGCTGGCGCCAAGTCCGCCGCCGCAGCCTCTGTCAAATCCAGCGTTTTCTTGTCCATATCATCCATTGTACTGATCCACGCAACGACGCGCGGCACTCCCTAAACTCTCAACCGAAGAACTGTTTGGCCTTCGTCAACGCCGCCACCAGCGCATCGACTTCCGCCCGCGTATTGTACATCCCGAACGACGCCCGGCACGTCGCCGTCACGCCCAAACGCTCCATAAGCGGTTGCGCGCAGTGATGCCCCGCACGCACCGCCACGCCGGACCGATCTATGATCGTCGAGATGTCGTGGGGATGCAGCCCATCAATCGTGAACGCAACAATTGCGCCCTTACCAGGCGCGTGACCATAAATCTTGAGCCACTTGAGCGTCTTCAGCTGCTCATGCGCGTAGGCGGCCAGATCCGCTTCATGCGCGGCAATTCGATCGCGCCCCACTTGCATCATATAGGAGAGTGACGCCCCCAAACCAATCGCCTGCACAATCGGCGGCGTGCCGGCTTCGAATTTGTGCGGTGTCTGACCGTATGTAATGCGATCCGTCTGCACGCTCTCGATCATTTCGCCGCCGCCCAGAAACGGCGGCATGGCGTCGAGATGTTTGCGCTTGGCGTAGAGCGCACCAATGCCCGTCGGACCATAGGTTTTATGGCCAGTGAACACGAAGAAATCTGCGTCCAGATCGACAACATCGATCTCCATATGAACGGCCGATTGGCTGCCGTCCACCAGCACCGGAATACCGCGCGCGTGCGCCCGTTTGATAACCTCTTTGATCGGCACGACCGTGCCCAGCACATTTGACATGTGCGTCAAGGCAACAAGTTTCGTTTTCGGCGTCAGCAACTTCTCGAACTCGTCGATCAGAAATTCGCCCGTATCCGAGATTGGCGCCCACTTCAGCACCGCGCCTTTGCGTTCGCGCAAGAAATGCCACGGCACGATGTTGGAGTGATGTTCCATAATCGACAGTACAATCTCGTCACCCTCTTTGATCGCGAGCGCACCATATGAATAGGCAACCAAATTGATCGCCTCGGTTGATGAGCGCGTGAAAATGATCTCGTCCACAGTTGGCGCGTTTAGAAAACGGCGGACGATCTCGCGCGCATCTTCGAATTTTGCCGTCGCCGCATTCGATAGAAAATGCAACCCACGATGCACGTTCGCGTATTCCATCTTGTAGGCGTATTCGACCGCATCGAGCATTGCCTGCGGCTTCTGCGCGCTTGCGCCGTTATCGAGATATACTAGCGGTTTGCCGTAAATCTCGCGAAACAGCGCCGGAAACTCCGCGCGGATCGCGTTCACGTCGTAGCCTGGTCGAGCCGTTTTAAATTGTGCTGTCATGATATGCTCGCCTCAAACCGCATGCGATGTTGTAGCCACGAGCCATGCTCGCGCTATGGCCGAAAGCGCATCATGCACGTTCTCGTCGGCAACCTTGTCGAGCGCCTCGCCCGCGAAACTGTCGATCAGCATCGCGCGCGCCTCTGGTTGGGGGATGCCGCGTGACCGGAGATAGAACATCAGGTCGTGATCCAATTCCGCCACCGTCGCGCCGTGCCCGCAAACGACGTCATCTGCATAGATCTCCAACTCCGGTTTGCTGTCAAACTCCGCACCTTCCGACAACATCAGCGCATTGGCCATCTGCTTGCCGTCGGTCTTCTGCGCGTCAGGCCGTACAATCACCTTGCCTTGGAAGACCGCTCGCGCCTCATTGTCGAGCACCGTCTTGAACAATTCACGGCTCTCGCAGTTGGGTACAGCGTGGTCGATCACCAGCGTCGTATCGCAATGTTGGCGCTTTCGCCCGAGCATCAATCCTGAAATATCGAGCTTGGCCCCTTCGCCCGCAAAACGCACGAATGCCTGGTTGCGCGCGAGCCCAGTACCGACCGTCAACTGAAACAAACGATACGTGCTCGACTGCTCTAGTGACACGAGTGTTGATGCGAGGCTCGTCGCCGTCTCGCCTTCGAGCCCGACTTGGATGTGCTGCAACTGCGCACCATCGCCGACCGCCACTTCGGTGACGGCATTCAACTGTCCGCTTGCCGCCCCTTTCAACGTCACTTTCGCTTCAATCACCTGCGCTGACGCGCCAGCACCAACGTCCACGCGATGCCGCACTGACACAAATTGACCGTGCGGCCCTGCTGCAACCATCACCACCATTAGCGGCCGCGCCAGGGTCTGTCCGGTGGTAATCGACACCGCAACACCGTCACTTGCGAGTGCTTGATTGAGCGCGATCACTGTTTCATCGGATGGCGCCGCTACCAGAGGTTTTCCCGGCTGGAACCCCGCCATGCTCGTCACCACCACGCCCTTCGGCAGCGTCGACAATTGTGCGCGATACCCGCCGTTTACGAACACAACGCGATCCGCAGCAATGTGGGCCAACTCGCCCAGTGCCAGATCAACGGCCGCCGCCGTCACCGTCGTTGCGTCACCGCCCACAGCAATTGGATGCGCCTCTTTCAGCACGTTGCGCAGATCGGTGTATTTCCAGGCTTCAACGCGGCGATGTGGCAGTCCGTCGCGCTCAAAAGCGCGCATCGCATCGGCGCGTCCACGCGCATCTCCAGGCAGGCTTTTAGCCTTGGCCGCAAATTCGCCGATTAACGTCTGCTCGGCCTTGGTCTTTATCAAAGTCACAGTCATATCACCACACTCATACCGCGCTTATCGCGCTATTATTTGGTCGTCACAGTCGGTCATCAGCCCGTCACGCGGCTTTGCCCTTGAACTCGGCATAACCCGTCTTTTCGAGTTCTAACGCTAGTTCCTTACCGCCGGTTTTTTGAATGCGGCCATGGGCCAGCACATGCACTTTGTCTGGTTGAATGTAGGTCAGAAGGCGTTGATAGTGCGTAATCACCAGCATCGCGCGCTCGGGCGAGCGCATCTGATTGGCCCCCTCGGACACGATGCGAATGGCGTCGATGTCGAGGCCGGAGTCTGTTTCGTCAAGCACGCAAAGCGTTGGCTCCAGTAGCGCCATCTGCAGGACTTCCATGCGCTTTTTCTCGCCGCCGGAAAATCCGACATTGAGTGGTCGCTTCAACATCTCATCTTTGACGCCAAGCTCCGCCGCCTTTGCTTTCACTAGTTTCATAAACGCCGGGATAGAATGCTCGGGCTGGCCGCGCTTCTTGCGTGTTGCATTGACGGCCGCGCGCAAGAATACCATCGTCGCCACGCCTGGGATTTCCATCGGATATTGGAATGCGAGAAACACGCCCTTTGCCGCCCGCTCATCTGGCGGCATTTCGATAATGCTCTCGCCATTCCAAAGAATATCACCCGACGTGATTTCGTAATCATCGCGACCAGCTAGGACATAGGCGAGCGTGGACTTACCCGATCCATTCGGTCCCATTATAGCGTGCACTTCACCTTTCGGCACGATCAGCGAAATCCCTTTCAGAATTTCCGTACCATCTTCGGCGATACGGGCGTGCAGGTCTCTAATTTCAAGCATGTCGTCTCACTTCACTTTTTATCATGACTACCAGTTGGCAATCGCGTTTCATCAACTCAGTCTTATGTACGAACATTCGGCGGTTCTGGTTTGGCCCGCGCGGTTACCCGTCATGTCATCGCCAGCGCCAGCGCCACTCACCCTGCGTCTTGCGTTTTGCCACAACCAAAAAGACAAGCGAGGCGGCAACTAGTCCGCTCAACCCCACCGCC
>JABFRJ010000268.1 GCA_013141255.1 Hyphomicrobiaceae bacterium | reverse complement strand
GACTTTGAGCACGCGGGTAATGTCGGCGCCCGAGGGGTAGACGGTCACGGCGTCGATCTTCGATGGACCTGGAATATCGGCCGCATAGCTTCCACTCGATAAAGCGACGGCGCTTAGCGCCGCCGTTGAAATTCCCCACACCAGGCCACGCATGCGATCCTCCGTTGTTTTGGTCCAGCTGCCGCCGTCCTGGCGTCATAGCTCTTAGTCTCAACTTGCGGGCCATCGTGGCGGCGATGTGGCTGAGGTATGGAGACGCAGTGACCGTTGCGGCCTCTTGCTGCCCCAGTGTCAGTTCATTAGGGTCCCGTGGCCGCAAAAACACTTAACAGGAGCCCCGGCGATGAGCGACACCAATCCCCTGCTGCAACCTTTTTCCGGACGCTTCGGGCTGCCTCCGTTTGCGAGCACGAAATCCGAGCACTATGGCCCTGCGCTTGATGTGGCGCGGGCGGAGAACATGACCGAGATTGAGGCCATCGCTCAGAATCCGGATCAGGCGACATTTGCCAACACCATTGATGCGCTTGAGCTGGCTGGGGCCGCCATTGACCGCATCGGCTCGGCATTCTGGAATTTGACCGGCGCCCACACCAACGACGTGTTACAAGCCACCGAGCGGGATCAGTCGCCGAAAGTGGCCGCGCATTATTCCAAGATCACGTCGAACGCGGCGCTCTATCGTCGTGTCGCAGCTTTGTTCGACGCGCGTGAGACGCTGTCGCTGACACCTGAGCAAAAGCGCGTACTGGAGCGGACGCATCTGTGGTTCGTCCGTGCTGGCGCAAAGCTCGACGAGGCAGGCAAGGCGCGCATGAGCGAGATCGTGCAACGGCTCGCTGTGTTGGGCACGCAGTTTAGTCAGAATGTTTTGGAAGATGAAAAATCTTACGAGTTGCCGCTTCCAACTGAGGCGGACCGTGCAGGCTTGCCGCAATTTTTAGTTGATGCGGCAGCGTCTGCGGCGAAGGAGCGGAAATCGTCGGCGAGCCATGTCATCACGCTGTCCCGATCATTGATCGAGCCGTTTCTGACGTCGTCAACGCGACGGGACCTGCGCGAGATTGCGTTCAAGGCTTGGACCAAGCGCGGCGAGATGGGTGGGGCGACGGACAATCGCAAAATCGTGGCCGAGATTTTGGCCCTGAGGGCAGAGCGGGCAAAACTGCTGGGCTATGCGTCGTTCGCGGCCTTCAAGCTTGATGACACGATGGCCAAGACGCCGGGGGCTGTGCGCAATTTGCTTGAGACCGTGTGGACGCCTGCCAAGTTGCAAGCTGAACGCGAGCGCGAAAGACTGCAGTCGCTGGCTAAATCCGAAGGTCAGAACATCAGTATCGAGGCCTGGGATTGGCGCTATTACGCAGAGAAGGTTCGGTCGCGCGACTATGGCCTCGATGAAACCGAAGTCAAACAATACCTACCGCTGGATCGCATCATCGCTGCGTCATTCGCAACGGCAGAAAAGCTGTTTGGGTTGTCGTTCAAGGAAGTGAAGGGGCTCGACCTCTATCATCCAGACGTGCGCGCCTTTGAAGTCACTGATGAGACCGGGCGTCATGTTGGATTATTCTTGGGCGACTACTTTGCACGCAGCTCGAAACGATCGGGCGCGTGGATGAGCGCCTACCGTCGTCAACGCAAACTTGGATCAACGGTTACACCGATCATAGTCAACGTCTGCAACTTCGCCAGAGCTCCAGATGGGCAGCAGACTTTGTTGTCGATGGTAGACGCACGCACGCTGTTCCACGAGTTCGGTCATGGATTGCATGGGCTACTGTCTGACGTCACGTATCCATCACTGGCATGTACCTCCGTCGCACGGGACTTCGTTGAACTGCCGTCGCAGCTTTATGAGCACTGGCTTGAAACTGACGAGATTTTGAAACGGTTTGCCCGCCACCATATGACTGACACACCAATGCCCGACGCGTTGATTGCGAAGTTGGCGGACGCTCGCACGTTCAATCAGGGCTTTGCAACGGTCGAGTATCTAGCGTCTGCCATCGTTGATATTGACTTTCACGAGGCGGTTACAGCCGGGACGGCGGGTGAACCGATGGCACTGGAAGCGGCGACGCTGTCTCGGATCGGTATGCCGAAAGAGATCGTGATGCGGCATCGCACGCCGCACTTCGCGCATGTGTTTTCAGGCGATGGGTATTCGTCTGGATACTACAGCTACATGTGGTCTGAGGTGCTCGACGCCGATGCGTTCCAAGCGTTTGAGGATACTGGCAACGTGTTTGATCCGGCGACGGCGCAAAAATTGAAGCAGTTCGTATACGCGGCGGGTGGATCGCGCGCTGAAGACGAGGCGTATCACTTATTCCGTGGCCGTGCGCCGGACATTTCTGGTCTATTGAAGCGGCGTGGGTTGGCGGCTTAGCCGCTACTTGCCCAGCGTGCGGCCGCCCTGGGCGTAGCGCAGTACAATACTTGCCGCCACGCCGCTTGGCGTTCCATCAGAGAGCGCGAGTTGTCCTGGCACGCGGCTCAACGCGTCCAGTTGGGCGCGGCGTTCGGGAGTATCGGACAACAGCGACACCAATGCCTCTGCCATTTTGCTTGGCAGGCAGTGCTTTTGTAGAAATTCGGGGAACGCGTTTTCCCCCAGAACGAGGTTGGCTAAAACAATTGACGGCGTGGTGATGAAGTGTCGCGCGTGGGCGGCTAGGCCATCGACCTTGTAACCGACGACCATGGGCGTGCCCGCGAGCGCTAGCTCCAGCGTTACTGTGCCCGATGCGGCCAAGGCTGCGGTCGCGAGTTTGAACGCTCGAATTTTGTCCTCTTCGCCTTCAACCAACTGTGGCGTTACGGGCCACGATTGCAAAGCCTCTTCGATTTGCGGGCGGAGATGGCTGACCACCGGAATGATCACGGCGGGGTTGATGCCGTCGCGCCGTAAAAGCGTTAGTGTCTCGCCGAAGGGCGCCATCAAGCGATCGATTTCAGAGCGTCGACTTCCGGGCAGCACGACAAGGATCGGTTGATCAGGTGCTGCACCGAGGCGTGC
Source organism: Hyphomicrobiaceae bacterium (assembly GCA_013141255.1). GTDB lineage: Bacteria > Pseudomonadota > Alphaproteobacteria > Rhizobiales > Hyphomicrobiaceae > JABFRJ01. Next base: position 18,676 of record JABFRJ010000268.1, on the reverse strand, counting down.
GGCTAGTGGGGTTGGATCGACGGCTTGTATCCACGGCAGTTTTTCAATCAGCGGATGGCCGACGTAGGTGCAGGGTGGGCCACCCAATCGTAGGTGGGCCGCTGGCTCAAACGGTAGCAAGCCTAAGACGTGGTCGATGTATCCGCGCATACGACGGGCACGGCCAGGCCGCCAAGCCCAAACGCTCGGGCTCACGTAATCGATGATGGGTATGTCAGGGCGACGGCGGCGGATGCGCTTGGCGATGGGGTGGGTGAAGTCTGGCGCGTCGATGATGACGACGGCGTTGGGTTCAGCAGCAATGGCGGCGTCAACAGTGCCGTAAACCCGCTTTATGATACGAGGCAAGCGGGGCAGAATGGCCGCGCCCATGACGGCGACTTCTGTTAGTGGAAACTGCGACACCAAGCCTTGCGCACGCATCGTGTCGCCGCCCACACCGAGATAGCGGACACGGCCATGGGTCGCTGCATTGATGGCGGCCATGAGCTTGCCACCGAGAGCGTCACCTGAGTGTTCGCCCGCAACCATAAAGATCCGCAGTTCGTGCCGGTGGCTCGGCAATGCTTGCGGGCGCTCGCTTTCCTTCGCGAGCGTTCGGTGGATGATCGCCTTGGTATCCGTTGTCATGCGGGTATCCCGCGACCGTCACCTCCAACAGCAGAGGACAGAGCGCTCTGCGATTTACGCGTGATGGCGATGAGAAACAATCCCTCACGGTCGGCTGCCGTAATGATGTGCGATGCAAGTGTCGCTGTGTTTGAGCGCGATGCGTTGCCATGGATAAGCGCTATACCTGCGAAGGCAGACTTTGCAGTTGCTGTAATTAAATCTGCAATAATTGCCTCGGCCCCGGCTTGGTCCAATTCGTCGAGGCGTAAGGCAATTGCTCCCTTGCGTCGGCGATTAGAACGGCTGCCCCATTGGCGCAAGTCCACCAAACGCTGTGCCATGACTGCCGGGGCTTCGATCGCGGCAACGGCGAGGACATGATGCCTAACGACGGCTACCGCCGCGCCCGCGTTGTAGGGCGCGAGGCGAGCGCAGGTTTCGGCGGCTTTTGCCACATCAACGCGATCGGCATCGGTGGGCACTATTCGGCCGAGCGTTGCGCCGCGCCAAGCCTCGGGGTCCATTGTTATGCGCCGGATCGGCGCGGTCGTTGAGGCATCGGGTAGCACGCCGAGCACTGTCAGGCCCGCAAGCTCTGCGTCGATGGCGAGTTGGTCGCTGTCGAGGACGAGAGAGTGACCGGTATGAATGGCGATGGCTGCGAGATTGGCGGCGGCGGCGTGGGCCACTGTCGCTGTGCCAATGGTGGGCAAATCGATGCGCAACTCTTGACCGCGTTTCGGCGCTTTGATGAGTGCCCCCTGCGGTGATGTTGCGACTGCGTCCGAGGCACGCCGCAAACGCGCAAGCATGCGATCCGTTCCTTCTGCGCCTTCGATGGCGAGTATACGGCCATTGGCGACGACGATGGCCTGGCCAATATCGAGGCCGCTGAGGGCTTCAAGGACATTCAAGCCGATGCGGACGTCATTCTCGGTCGCTGACGCGATGGTTGGGCCGGCGATGTGTCCGTGCTCGGCCATCAAATCCGGTGCCACGTCCGCGACACCTTTGACGACAAAGCCTTGACGCTCAAAAAAGCGTACGACGCGGGTGAGGATGGCATCGTCGCCGCCCTTGAGCATCGAAAGGATGTCGGGGAGATAGCGTACGAAACCTAAGTCGGGCTTCATGCGTCCGAGGTCGGGGCGACGAACGGCGCCGGCAATGACTATGGCTTCTCCGTTCTTGCGAAGTGCGGTGAGCAGAGCGCCGACGCGGCCCCAGCCAACGACTGTGTGAGGAAACTTTGATATTTCGGGATCGGCGCCATCGCCAATAGCAACGAGGTGAACGTGTCCACCACGCGCGACGATGCTCTTGGCAATAGCAATCGGCAATTGCCCACTGCCCGCAAGGATGGCGATGCGTTCCATGGACTTTCCGCCGATCAGTTACTCTGTCGCGGCATGCAGATCGAGCGGTCAGACGGGGCCTTAATGAAATTCAAGATTTCGCGCACGTACTGGTCGGATGCGATCTTATCGTCTTCAACGTCAGCCAAGCGCTCGGCCAACGTCCCTTCATTGGAGAACAGGAGGCGGTAGGCTTGTCGCAGGTTGTGAATCTGCTCGCGATTAAAGTTGAGGCGCTTCATGCCGATGATATTGAGACCGGCCAGCCCTGCGCGATTACCCAACGCCATGCCGTAGGGGATGACGTCGTTTTCGACGCCGGCGAGACCGCCAATAAATGCGTGGTGACCAATGCGCGAGAACTGATGCACGCCCGCCCCGCCGCCGATGATGACGAAATCACCAACCGTGCAGTGACCGGCTAACATCACGTTGTTGGAGAAGATGACATGGCTTCCGACGCGGCAATCGTGACCAACGTGGCTGTTTGCGAGGAAGGTGCAACCGTCGCCGACGAAGGTGACGTTGCCGCCGCCCGCTGTGCCGGGGTTCATAGTTACGCCTTCACGGATGGTACAATTTGCGCCGATGGTGAGGGTTGTAGCTTCGCCTTTGTATTTCAAGTCCTGCGGTTCGTGGCCGAGAGAGGCAAAGGGGAAGATGCGCGTGTTGTTGCCGATGGTGGTGCGGCCGGCAAGGACGACGTGGCTGATGAGCTTTACGCCGTCACCAACTTTGACCTTGGCGCCGATATGGCAGAACGGCCCGATTTCAACACCCGCACCAATTTCAGCGCCTTTGTCGACGATGGCAGTTGGATGAATTGCTGCGGTTGCGCGCTTGGTTGTTGAAGATTTTGTTGCTGCTGGCTTAGCTTTTTTTGACATCGGTTCGGTCCACGATCATGGCGCTAATTTCGGCCTCGGCAACGGTCTGGCCGTCGACTTTGGCCTCGCACGCAAAACGCCACACAGGACCGCGGTTGCGGATTTTCTTGACATGCAGATGAAGACGATCACCGGGCACAACGGGCTTGCGGAACTTCGCACCGTCGATGCCCATGAAATAGACGATCTGAGGAATATTCGTTTTGCCCGCGTTGTGCACGCACAACGCGCCTGCGGTCTGCGCCATGGCTTCAATGATCAGCACGCCGGGCATAACCGGATACTGGGGGAAGTGGCCTTGGAAGAAAGGCTCATTAATGGTGACGTTTTTAATGCCGGTCGCGCTCTCGTCGCGGTCCATGTCGATGATTTTGTCGACAAGGAGGAACGGATAGCGATGCGGCAAGAGCTGCATGATGCGCTCAATATCCGCTGTGGCAAGACCGGTCTTTCCGGCGGCGACGTCGTCCATATCCTTCATGCTCCCAATTCCTTCTGAACCCATCCTTCTGGGTCCGCGCGTTGTATTGCGCCCGCGCGCCGCGTTTCGCTTTACTCGTCGTCGGAGCTGGCGACCTCTGGTGTGGCCGCCGTCTCATGTTTACTTACGAGCCGCCTGATGACGACGCGCTCGCGTGCCCACTCGCGTATCGGCATGGCCGGATGTCCGACCATGCGTGCTTTCGGTGCCACGTCATCTTTGACCACGCTGGCACCGGCAATCTGGGCCCCGGAACCGACGGTTAGATGGCCGGAAATACCCGCTTGGCCGCCGATGACGACGAAGTCACCGATTACAGTCGACCCTGCAATTGCGACGTGAGCCACTATCACGCAATGCCGACCGATGCGGACGTTGTGCCCGATCTGGCAAAGATTATCAATTTTCGTGCCTTCTCCAATGACAGTATCGTTAAGCGCGCCCCTGTCGGCGGTTGTATTGGCGCCGATTTCGACGTCGTTTTGGATGATGACACGGCCGATTTGCGGGACTTTGAGGTGCCCCCCTGCCCCCATGGCAAAGCCGAAGCCGTCTTGGCCAAGCCTGACGCCACCGTGGAGGATGACCCGGTCGCCGACGAGGGTATGGATCACACTGGCTCCGGGGCCGATCCAGCAGTCGCGTCCGATGGTGACACGGTAACCAATAACAGCACCGGCTGCGATGGTCGTACCGCGCCCGATCCAGGCCTCGCGACCAACGACTGCACCGGGCTCGATGGTTACGCCGTCTTCGATGCGGGCTGAGGGGTGGACGAGCGGATCGCCCGCATGTGACGCCGCCGCGCACGAGCGCATGGCCTCGGGGTAGAATAATTGGAGCGCCTGGGCAAAGCCGCGATAGGGCTGCTTCAAGACCAGCGCTGTCGATGTCGTGGGCATACGCGGCGCAAACATTGGCGCGACCAATACTGCACCAGCTTCAGTGGCCAAGAGTTGCGGTAGATATTTGCGATTGTCGAAAAAAGTTAGGTGTCCTCGACCTGCGTCGGCAAGTGTGCGGATGTCTGAGACGGTGGCTGCGCCGTCGGCGGATGGCGCGAGGTCGGCGCCGAGTTGATTCGCAATGGTACTCAGGGTGAAGGGGCCGGCGCGGTGGAAAAATCCGGGATGTTCCATCATCGGCGCGGTCCTTGTCGGAAGTGTGCGGCGTTTCGTGCGGCGTCTGGATGGCGCGGCACTTAAGACGGTCGATGAGCCGCAGAGCTCAAAGTGTGGTCGTCCATACATGATGCAGTGTTCGGGCCCTTGTCGCCAAGGGCGTCTGCCACATAGCACCAGCGCTCGCGTCTGTCTCGGATTGTTGCTGGGTGTTGCCCAAGATGTCCACCGGCAGTTGCAGTGTTGGACGTCCGATGGACAAGTTGAGGGGCGCTTGAAATAAAACCGCCGAGCAGCGTGCCCGGCGGTTTTTGAGAAGCGTCGTAGTTGCGATCCTCTGACGTCTGAGGTCAGAACTTGGTTTGAGCGCCGAAGCGGAACGACTGCAGTTTGTCGTTATCATTCTTGGTCATAGCTTTTGCGTAGTCGAGACGCAGTGGGCCCAGTGGCGAATTCCAGAGCAAGCCCAGACCGATCGATGAGCGGATCGACGAGTCGTCAACGATAACCACATTGCCGGTACCGTTTAGTGACTTAACATTCGCTGGCAATCCGAACAGTGAACCAGCATCGGCAAATACGGCGCCGCTCATGCCCAACTCATCTGGCAAGAATGGCAGTGGGAAGCGAAGTTCAGCAGTTGCCACCCAATGCGTCGTGCCACCGAGTGCGTCCTGATTAACCGACCCAATGTCGCGCGGGCCATAACCCAGGCGGTTGAAGCCACGGATTGTTTCACCACCGCGATAAAACAAGTCGAGCAACTTGACGTCGTCGCCGTTCCAGCCTGCGATGTGACCACCTGCGACGCGGCCCACGAGCGTGAACTTGTCATTGATCGGATAGTAACCGCGAGCTTCGCCGTTCAAACGAACATAGTGCACGTCGCCGCCAAGGCCAGCAACGTCGACGCCGCTTTGCAAGTAGACGCCACGCGTGGGTGTCTTCTGGTGATTGCGGGTGTCATACGTAAAGCCCAAGCCTGCAGCTGACGTGATATAGGAATCGCCGGGGCATGTCGTGATCAATGGGTTCGTCAGGTCGGCACCAGTCAAACCACAGGCTTGTCTGATTGCCAAAGATGTTTGACCGAAATAGGTGTCCGGCACGTCGATCGTCGTGCGGCTCAAGGTATAAGACGTGTTGAGCCACAGATTTTCCGACATTGGGAAACTGGCACGCAGGCCGCCACCGGTTGACGTCGTATTGTATGGCGTCGTCGATGACGCCTGCTGGTTTTTGTGGAACAGATCGAAACCGGCCGCAATGTTAGTGCCCATAAAGCGCGGTTCGGTGAAGGCGATATTGAAATTCTGCGTCGTTTTGGAGCCCGAGACGCCGAAGCGGAGGAATTGACCGCGACCAAGGAGATTGCGTTCCGTAATGGAGACGTCGCCGATTACGCCTTCAGACGATGAGTAGCCTGCGCCGAATGAAAGGTCGCCGGTTGATTGTTCGACGAGGTCGACATCGAGAACGACACGGTCAGGGGCTGAGCCTGGACGGCGCTTGATATCGACTGACTTGAAGAAGCCGAGCGCGGTAATACGCTTCTTGGCTGTTTCAACCAGCAGCGGATTGAAGGCGTCGCCTTCTGCCGTCTTGAATTCGCGGCGGATAACGTAGTCGTGCGTGCGCTGGTTGCCATTGATGTTGATGCGCTCGATGTAAACGCGAGGACCTTCATCGACGACGTAAACGATATTGATGGCGCGAGCTGCTGCGTCACGATCCGTGCGTGGACGCACGCGACCGAAGGCGAAACCCTGCTCGTTGACCTTCAAGGTCATGGCCTCAACAGATTTGTCGATCTGCTGGAGGTTGAAGGTCTTACCCGATGTCGTGACGATCTCGCGCTCAAGAACTGAAGTGTTGACCGCTGGAAGTTTTGATTCAACCGTGATGCTGCCGAAGTTGAACAGATCCCCCTCTTCCACCACGAAGGTAATGAAGAAGCCCGAGCCATCGCGATCAAGCTCGGCATTGGCTGAGACGACGCGCGCCTCGGCATAACCGTTCTTGAGATAATACTGGCGCAGCAATTCCTTATCGAGGCTCATACGATCGGGATCGTAGATATTGGTGCCTTTGAGGAAGTCGAACCAACCGGATTGTGTCGTCGAAATGATGTCGCGCAGTTGGCTGTCTGAGAAGGCGCGGTTGCCGACGAATTGAATGCTTTTAACCTTGGTGGCCTGGCCTTCACTGATTTCGAAGACAACATTGACGCGACCGTTGTCGAGTTCGATCAGCTTTGGCTGCACGGCGGCAGCGAAACGGCCTTGGCGACGGTACACGTCGAGAATGCGTTGAACGTCAGCCTGGGCTTTGGCGCGGGTGAACACAGCGCGCGATTTCAACTGCACTTCCGCTTCGAGGGTAGGTTTGTCGACTTCGGAGTTACCTTCGAATGCCACTTGGTTGACGATGGGGTTTTCCACCACCGAAACAACAACCGTACTGCCTGATGGCGATATTTTCACGTCGCTGAAGAGGCCGGTCGAGAACAGCGCGCGGATTGACTCGTCGACTTTGCCTTCGTCGTAGCGGTCGCCGACGTTCAGGCGCATGTACGAGCGCACGGTTTCAGCCTCCATACGGCGGTTGCCTTCAACGCGAATGTCGCGAATGACGGCTGACTGCGCATGGGCGCTTGTGGGCGCGAGCACGACTATGGATGCAGGAAGTACCGCCATCACACTAGCTGACGCTAGCAGGACCGACGCCCCCAATCCCCTCAATTTCATCGTCCGAAATAATCGCATCAACTGCGTATGCCCTTCGGTTCGCCGCCCCCCTCTACCAAGACCCCGGCGGCGGCGGGGCTTGGTACGTTGCACATCGGCGCGATCTCAAATCATTAGCGGCTATCGCCAGACTTCGTGATCGCGACGCAAAACAACATCTAATACGTAACGCACTGTGTTCGTACGCTGATTTGCATCAGCGGCAAACGTCTCTCGAACATCACTCCAACATAGAGCGTCGTCGAGGACTGTTATAGACGCACGACTCGTCACCTGAGCCGACGCGGATTACGCACCTTGATAGTGGTTTTAACGATTCAGTAAGTGTGTGGGAAGTGGCAAGTTTGCTGCAGTGGGTAATATTCGGATCGCGACTTGATTTGATGCTATTGGGCGATCCGAATCAGCACCTCACCCTTAGGAAAACTATTGCTATTCAAGCTCTTACACTAGGGCATCGAGTCGAGCTAGAAGCGTGACTAATAGGCCACTATCTTCGACTTACCCCCCGAGCCAGCGTTTGACGATCCCAAGGTCATTCCACATGGCATAGACGGCAAGTGTCAGGATTAACGCCAAGCCAATCCGGAAGCCAATGCCTTGGACTTCTTCACTCAAGGGGCGGCGGCGGATCGCTTCTGCGCCGTAAAAAAGCAAATGACCACCGTCCAGGGGCGGAATTGGGAATAAATTGAACAGACCGATGGATACCGAAATCATGGCGGTCAAATGCAATAGCGGCACAATGCCGGCGGTTGCGACCTTACCAGCCACGTCAGCAATGCGGATGGGACCACCGAGTTGATCGGCCTTTTCGCGGCCTATGATGACATCTTTGAGGTAGCTAAGGTTCCGTTCGACGAAGAAGTAGCATTCCTTTACGCCAAGGATTGTTGCGTCGATGGGTCCGTATTTCTTGTAGGTCCAGTCCACGGCCGTCGCGTTACGTTTGATCCCGAGCATACCGATGCGCATCTGACCGCCGAAGCCATCGGGGACTTCTTTGCGCTCCGGGGTCACATCGACGCTGCGGCGGATGCCGTTGCGCTCAACATCAACCTTTAGTTGCACGTCGGAACTGATGCTGACGACACGCTGGATGTCGGAAAAGCTCTCAATGGCCACGCCATTGATGGCCACGACGAGATCGCCTCCACGCAACCCGGCCTTCTCGGCAGCTCCACCAGCTACCACGTCGTCTATCCGTGGCGGCGTCACGGGGACGCCGACGGTCATGAAGATGCCGGCAAGGAGGCCGATAGCGAGGATGAAATTGGCGATGGGGCCAGCTGCGATGACAGCAGCCTTCTGCCACAGCGGTTTGGCGTGAAATGAACCCGCGCGCTCTTCGGGCGTCATGCGGTCAAGAGCGTCTTTCAGAGGCATGGACGCGCTGTTCTCGTCATCCATAAATTTGACGTAGCCACCAAGGGGGAGCCAGTTCAAGCGCCACCGAGTGCCGTATTTGTCCTGAAACCCGTAGACTTCGCGGCCAAAACCGATGGAAAAAGCTTGAACTTTGACTCCACACCAGCGGGCGACTTTGAAGTGACCGTATTCGTGGATGAAAACGACGATGGAAAGGACGAATAGGAACGCTGCGAGCGTCCCTAGTCCACTCCATAGGTTCGCCAAAACTTGGCTCATTGTCTTCAATCCTTATGCACGTGGGTGTTTGGGCGTGACGAATGTGGGATGCTGATTATGGCTGCTTGGCATTGCTAGAACGAGCACGCTTGAATACGAGCGCGGCTGCCAGGAGATTTAAGAGTTTGTGAGGCTCCCACAAGGCTGTTTCTACACAATTCTTTTGCACCGAGTCCTGTCTATAGTGCCGCGAGATGATCCTGTGCCTGATTTCGCGCCTCTTGATCGAGCGCCAGGGCGGTCTCGAGGTTGTGTGGCTCCTTGAGACTCCCGCCACGAAGCAGCGACTCAATCGTTTGCTCGGCGATTTGGGCGATGTGAGGGAATTTCAGACGTTTGGCAAGGAAAGCGTCTACGGCGACTTCATTCGCCGCATTAAGCGCTGTAGTCGCCCCTTCCCCCATTCGCATGGCCGCTTTGGCAATGCGCAGGGCGGGGAACTTTGTTTCATCGGGGCGCTCGAACGTCAGCGCACCAATTTCGGCAAGGTCTAAGGGTTTGGTTGGGGCGGCCATGCGCTGCGGCCAGGCCAACGCTAATGCGATAGGCGTGCGCATATCTGGTGACGCCATTTGGGCCAGGACGGAGCCGTCTTTGTAACTGACTAAGGCGTGGATCACGGATTGGGGGTGGACCAGCACATCAAGTTGATCTGGCGTTACACCGAACAAATGCTGCGCCTCGATCAACTCTAGGCCTTTGTTCATCAACGTGGCGCTGTCGATGGTAATTTTACGACCCATGACCCAGTTGGGATGCTTGAGCGCGTCTTCGGGATTAGCAGCGGCAATGCGGGTGACATTCCAAGTGCGGAACGGGCCACCAGACGCAGTGATCGTGATTTTATCAAGCATGTCGGGCGAATGCGCGGACAAGGCCTGCAAGACACCCGAATGTTCGCTGTCGACTGGAAGCAGTGTTGCGCCATGGTCGCGGACGGCGCGCATGAACATCGGTCCGGCTGAAACAAGACACTCTTTGTTGGCGAGCGCGATGCGACAACCTTGTTGGGTTGCAGCGAGTGTTGGCGCGAGACCAGCAACGCCGACGATGGCGGCCATTACGCAATCGACCGGAATCTGAGCGGCAGCGACGAGGCTGTCGCGACCACTCATCGCGATAATGCCAGTTCCGGCAAGGCGTTCTTTTAGAGCTTGGTAGTGTGCATCATCGCCGATCACTGCGACGCGGGCGCGATGACGAATTGCGAGTGTCGCCAGTTCGTCTGCATTGCATTGCGCAGTCAAGGCGACGATCTCGAAATCGTCTGGTGTCCGAGCAATCAGATCAAGCGTACTTTGACCGACCGAACCGGTTGCGCCGAGAACCGTCAAGCGTATTGGAGACGCGGTTTTGGATGGTTGCCTCACCGCATCACCACGTCAGCAGGGCGCGGGCAGGTTGGAATACGTCCAAGCTGGCGGCATAAAATGCGGCGGCGATGGCAGCCGTCACAAGACCATCAACACGGTCCATGACGCCACCATGCCCGGGGATCAGCGCGCTGGCGTCTTTGGTGTCGAATGCACGCTTGAGTGCGCTTTCGGCAAGATCGCCGGCTTGGGCGACAATTGCAAGAACAGCGCTCAGCACTGCCAAGTGCCATGCATTTGCCCCGGATACGAGTGCCGCTGTGATCAGTCCGACGATGGCGGCGGCGGTCATGCCGCCCAGCAGGCCCGACCACGTCTTCTTCGGACTTACGCGGGGCCAAAGTTTGGGTCCGCCGAGAAGACGACCGGCAAAGTAGGCGCCGGTATCGGTGGCAACGACGGTGCCGACAATATAGACGACGGCGGCAAAACCGAAGACGGCATCCGCGCGCAACCAAAGCAGTGCTATGCAAGGGAGAGCCGCATAGGCAACGCCTGTTCCGGACAAAAGTGGATGTTTGTCAAGTGAGAGGACGGCCACCAGGACCGTACCCGTCAAGGTCAGTAGAATTGCCGGCACTGTGTATCCAAGCGCGGCAAGGACGATGGCACCGATAACAGTGATGCCGTGTGCATAAAACGGCGCGTCGTCAGTGGCAGCGCGCACAATATTGCTCCACTCCCAGGCGATGACGCTGCCGACGAAGGTGAGTAGAATGAGAAACGGCCAAGAGCCGAACCACACTGCGGCAAATGCAATTGTACCCATGACGATGCCGGACAACACCCTTGGCATCAGGTCGGCGCCGACGCGGCTTGGCTTTACCACTGTATTGGGCTTCACGGCTGGATTGGTATCCAAATTGGTCTTCGATCCGACGGAGATATTGTTTTGCTTGTCATTTTGATTGGGCATTGTGCACGCACCGGCTCCATTAACAGCCGCGCTCTCCGATTATCCAGCTGAACGCGTCACGCCGCCAAAACGGCGATCGCGGCTACGGAACTCGGCAACGGCGCGTTCTAAGTGTGCCTTGTCAAAATCTGGCCAGAATACGTCGAGAAACAGGAACTCGGCATAGGCCAACTGCCAGAGCAAAAAGTTTGACAACCGCTGTTCGCCACTCGTGCGTATTAGGAGATCTGGATCAGGCATGGCTGACGTGTCGAGCGCCGCGTTGAGGCGTTCGGGCGTGATCTCGATCGCCTTCAAGCGTCCGGCTTCAACGTCTTGGGCTAGGCGGCGGGCGGCTTTGGTGATTTCCACACGCGCTCCGTAATTGAAGGCTATGATCAGCGTCAGTCCTGAATTGTCGGACGTCACTTGTACTGACTCGTCGATCAGGTTGAGGAGCTCGGGATCAACGCCATCGCGCTCTCCAATCAATCTAATACGCACGCCGTTTTTATGTAACTCGGCCAGGTCCGCGCGGATAAAGCGCTTCATCAACCCCATCAAGAATTCGATTTCGGTGGGCGGGCGCGTCCAATTCTCAGTCGAAAAGGAATAGATTGTGAGATACTCGATGCCGAGTTCGATTGAGGCGCGGACTGTTCTGCGAACCGCTTCGACACCAGCGGTATGTCCAGCAAAGCGGGGTAGTCCGCGTGCTTCAGCCCAGCGTCCATTGCCGTCCATTATGATGGCAACGTGGCGAGGATTTGGTCCGAGCGCCGCGCGGGTTGGATCGTTGAAAGGCTCGGTCATCCGCTGGTCACGCTCGGTTGTTCAAGGACGCTCGGCTAGTGGTAGGCTCTTGGCTAGTTATCGGCTCTTGCGCTGTGGCGGACTGTATGAAAGGCAACGCCTTCAAACTTGTTTGATTTCCGCTTCCTTGGCGACGAGCAGTTGATCAATCTCTTTGATCAACTTATCGGTCAATTCTTGGACCTTGACGCCGTTCTTGCGGCTGTCGTCTTCGCTCATGCCTTCTTTTTCAGATTTCTTCAGTAGGTCCATGCCGTCACGGCGGACGTTGCGGACGTTGACGCGGCAATGTTCGGTGTATTTGTGCGCGACTTTTGCGAGTTCATTGCGACGGTCGGCCGTCAGGGGCGGGATCGGCAGACGGATAGTGGCGCCTTCCGTCATAGGATTGAGGCCGAGATTGCTTTCACGAATTGCCTTTTCGACGGCTTGCACTTGTGTGCGATCCCAGACTTGCACGGAGATGGTGCGAGCGTCTGGAGTTGAGACCGTGGCGACCTGGCCGATGGGCATTTTGGCTCCATAGACCGAGACCATGAGTGGATCGAGCAAATGCGACGACGCGCGCCCGGTGCGGAGACCGGAGAATTCTTTTTTGAGTTGTTCGATGGAGCCGCGCATACGGCGCTCGAGCTCTTTGATGTCGAATTTGTCTGCCATCGGACTCTCTCTCGTCGTTCAATTCTGTCGTAGCGCGAGTATAGCCCGCGCTTTTGCCACCATTTACGGACACATCGTGGCCGCTGCTCGCGAGCGTGTCATCAAACGCCTAGGCTTATCCGGTTACGATTGTGGATCGTACCTGTCCAGCGAGGACGCGTTTGATGTTGCCGGGCTGGTCAATGGAGAACACAATTACCGGAATATCGTTGTCGCGGGCAAGCGCTATGGCTGCACCGTCCATGACCTTGAGATTGCGGGCAAAGACCTCGGCGTAGGTCAGGCGGTCGTAATGGACGGCCTTGGGGTCCTTTTTGGGGTCGGCAGAGTAGATGCCATCGACGCCCTGCTTGGCCATGAGGATGGCTTGGCAGTTCATTTCGGCGGCTCGCAGGGCGGCCGTGGTATCGGTGGTGAAGAAGGGATTGCCCGTGCCGGCGGCGAAAATCACGACCCGTTTCTGGCTTAGATGGTGCAGAGCCTTGGGTCTAACATAGGTTTCGCACACGGTCGGCATTGATATGGCTGACAGAACGCGGGCCGGAACACCGGCTTCACCGAGCCCATTTTGGACTGCGAGCGCATTCATCACAGTGGCGAGCATACCCATGTAGTCGCCTGTTGCTCGGTCCATACCTTTTGCTGCGCCTTGGAGGCCGCGATAGATGTTGCCTCCGCCGACGACAAGGGCGACTTCCAGACCGTCGGACACGAGGTCTTTGACCTCTAGTGAGAGGCGAGTCACCACGGCTGGGTCAATTCCGTAGCCCTGTGTGCCCATCAATGCTTCACCTGAGAGCTTCAACAGGACGCGCTTGTAGGTGAGCGGTTTAGGTGTTGCTGACGCAGGCATGGGCGGACCTTGATTAGATATTTGGACGATGCGTGACGATCTATTGGGGCTGTTGCCCAGCGGTTTGCAGCTTGGCATGCGAGTTGGCAATGCAAAAAGAGCCTGACCAGTGGGATCAGGCTCCTTTTTTGTTTAATCTGATTCCGACGACAGAAGACTTATGCGCCGCCTGCGGCTTTTTTCACTTCTTCAGCGAAGTCGTCTTTTTCTTTTTCGATGCCATCACCGAGAGCGAAACGGACGAAGCCAGTAATTTTGACGGGTGCACCGACTTTGCCTTCAGCATCTTTCAGGGCTTGGGCGACTGACTTACCGCCGTCGTGGATGTAGGCCTGATCGAGGAGGCACTGCTCCTTGGCGAAGCTCTTGAGCGAGGATTGGAAGATCTTCTCAAGCACCTGTGGTGGCTTGCCGACGTTCTTTTCGGCGAGGATGTTTTTCTCGCGGTCCAGAACAGCCGCCGGGACGCCTGTGATGTCGAGAGCGATCGGGTTCGTTGCTGCAACGTGCATCGCCATCAGGCGACCTAGTTCAAACAGCGAAGGTTTATCACCCTTGCTTTCGAGGCCGACGAGGACGCCGATTTTACCGAGACCATCAGTGACTTTATTGTGCAGATATTCGGCAACGACGCCGTCGCTGACTTTGACAACGGCTGCGCGGCGCAAGTTCATGTTTTCGCCGATGGTGGCGACGGTCTCTTTGATGACTTCGTCAACGCTGATCGTCTTGCCGGGGTAGGTTGCCGCCGACGTTTTCGCCACATCGCCGTCATTGGCCAATGCGAGCTTGGTGATGGTGCGGACCATGTCCTGGAACTGATCGTTGCGGGCAACGAAATCGGTTTCGGAATTGACTTCGGCGACCGCGCCAACGCGGCCTTCGGCGATGACACCAACGAGGCCTTCAGCGGCCGTGCGACCGGCCTTTTTCGCAGCTTTTGCGAGGCCTTTTTTACGCAACCAGTCGATGGCGGCTTCGATATCGCCTTTGGTTTCCGTCAATGCGGCTTTGCAATCCATCATGCCGACGCCGGTGCGCTCGCGCAGATCTTTGACTAGGCTCGCTGAAATAACTGTCATGACACCCTCGCTCGGGAGTTTTCGGGAAATGTGTTCTGTGCTGTGCGCGTCATTTGTGGCGCACACGCGTCACTTGAACAAATCGTACTGTCATTGGATTGGCCGGGTACCACCATCGCGGCGAAACCCGACCTAAATCCAGACTGTGGCATTAGCCGCGAATTAAGCGGCTTTGGCTGCGACCAGTTTCTTGGCTTGGTCGATCCAGGTTTCGCGCTCGATTTGACCCTTTGCACGCAGCGTGTGGTCGAGAAGGCGGAGGCCTTCTGGATCGAGGTCGGCGATCTGCCAGAAGTGGAAGATGCCGAGATCGTTCATGCGCTGTTCGAGCTTGTCGTTGATGGTCTTGATCAGCTTGAGGTCGTCGGCTTCGCCGCGTGGACCTTCGATGCCTTTGAAGCGTGCGTTCTTCGGCAACGGCTCAAGTGTTGGGTTTTCAGAGGCGCCGATGTCGGCACCGCCGCCAGCTTGGCTGCGCTCGATACCGTCGATGCAAGCGCGTGCGATGAGGTCGCAATACAGCGTCAGTGCGCGACCGGCGTCGTCGTTGCCTGGGATCGGGAAGTCGATGCCATCTGGATCGCAGTTGGTGTCAACGATGGCGACGATTGGGATACCGAGCTTTTTAGCTTCGGCAATGGCGATCTGCTCTTTGTTGGTGTCGATGACGAACAGGAGTTCGGGCAGGCCACCCATTTCCTTGATGCCGCCGAGCGCCTTGTTGAGTGTGTCGCGGTCGCGTGTCAGTTCGAGCAATTCTTTCTTGGTGCGGCCTTTGCCGTCGCCGGAGAGAATTTCTTCAAGTTGGCGCAGGCGACGGATCGACTGGGAAATGGTTTTCCAGTTGGTCAGCGTGCCGCCGAGCCAACGATGGTTCATGTAGTATTGAGCCGAGCGCTTGGCCGATTCAGCGATGTTTTCAGCGGCTGTACGCTTGGTGCCGACGAAAAGAACGCGTCCGCCTTTGGCGACGGTGTCGGAGACTTTGACCAGGGCCTGATGCAGCAATGGAACGGTCTGGGCGAGATCGACGATGTGGATGTTGTTACGTGCGCCGTAAATGTACGACGCCATTTTTGGGTTCCAGCGATGGGCTTGGTGACCGAAGTGGCAGCCAGCTTCGAGAAGCTGACGCATGGAGAATTGCGGCAGAGCCATTGAAAGTCCTATCTTTTTCCGGTTGAACCTCCGCGGACCCAGTGCTTTTGAGTTGCAACAACACAAAAGCACACCGGAGCGCTGATCGACGGGGCTTTTTATCCGTCGGGCGCACATCCGCGTGTGGAATGGCTGGGACATAGCCCCTGTGGCCGGAATTGGCAAGGGGTGGGGCTTAGTCACTTTGCATCTCGGCTTTGGGCGATACCGGGCCTCCTTGATTACCGAAATCTAAATTCCACACGGTCGGTCTGAGGATTAAAGCGCCCAAGAAACGCTCTGTTCACGTCGTGGCATTATGATACCGACAGGCTGCCATGCGTCGCACCTTATCGCGCGCATGGTGTGAGATCGCTGAGGACGATTTCGGCCCGTCCTTGCAGCGCATCGGTGAGACTGAGATGATCGATCAATCGAAGTACCATGAACTGAACTGCCAATTGGATGACATCAACTGCGAGCTTCGCTGGCGACAGATGAGCGACTATGGGCGCAAGGAATTTGCTTCATACGCACCGAAGCGCAGATGGTCGAACAGCGAGATCAGAGACGTTAGAGCTTCGATAGAGAGGCTACCAGCCGTTAAGGCCAAGCTTAGAGAAATTCCGGCGGGCAGCGAAACGCCGCTTGGAGAGCTGTGCCGGTATTATGCCAACCTGACCTTTCAACGGGCCGCCGGTTCGAACGGATTGGGTTTCGTCGGGATGCATGGCGCAGCGACCTCACTCGCCAACTACATGCGTCGATTGGACGATGTCGGAGCGAAATGGTTCCACGGCATCACCATCGTCCCATATGCGGCGGCTGCAAGCACCGTCCAAACGGTAGAATCTCCGTCGACCGACCGGGAGGGGAACCCGTTCGACATTACTACGAACCGCATCGATATAAGGATGAGTCTGGCTGCTTTCGAGCTAGTTGCGCCGATTTTCAATGATGCATTGCGGCGGCACGCATCGCGGCCGGAAATTGTCGTGATCCTGTCCAGCGACGTCGATAGTCGACTAAGTTTCGCGACGCGGGACCTGGAAGCCGGGCAAGGCCAAACATTTGCGCCGGTGATCAGCGGTCCTTTTCAGCCTGTGCGCTGGCATCTTCATGTGTTCGAGCCACCACCTTGGCCGGTTCCGGGCTGGCAGGCCGAGAGGCAATGGCTACCTAACGACCACGCAGTTGATCATCCGACCCAGACTTGGGTCATTGAGGAGTTCGCTGGACCATCGAGAGATAATTTAGTCGGCCGACTTTGCGGACGCGCTAAAGCCTATTGGATCCAAATGAACAGGCCGAGCGCTTAGACAGCGGAATGCTTCGGTGTCGCGATCGGCAGGCAAGAGGACACACTCGGAACATTCGATGCACGGTCACACTGGGTCAAATGCAGAAATTTGAACTGAGGCGCTATCGTGCGTTCCCTTTGCCGGTGGCCCTACTTGTTAGAGAGCCCGCCCTTTTTGACGATGAGCGCGGCGATGTCATCGAGCCCCTGCCCGGTTCGCATGTTGGCGAAGACAAAGGGTTTATCGCCGCGCTGTCGTTTGGCGTCTGAGGCCATGATGTCGAGATTTGCGCCAACGTGGGGGGCGAGGTCGGTTTTGTTGATGACCAGCAGATCGGAGCGCGTGATGCCTGGACCGCCCTTGCGCGGGATCTTCTCTCCCTGGGCCACGTCGATGACGTAAATGGTGAGATCGGCGAGTTCGGGCGAGAAGGTGGCTGCGAGATTGTCGCCGCCGGATTCGAGCAGGATCAATTCAAGCTTCGGGAATTTTTTGCGCATCGTGGCGATGGCCGCGAGGTTGATGGAACAATCTTCGCGAATAGCAGTATGCGGGCAGCCGCCGGTTTCGACGCCCATGATGCGTTCGAGTGGGAGCGCCTGCGCGCGCATGAGAATTTCTGCGTCTTCCTTGGTGTAGATGTCGTTGGTGATGGCGCAGATGTCGTAGACATTGCGGAAGCGCTTGCAGAGCATTTCGGTGAGCGTGGTCTTGCCCGAGCCAACGGGGCCGCCGATGCCGACGCGGAGAGGGCCGTGGTATGCGGTCATGCCGTACCTTTCAGGAGGAGAACGACGAACGCGATGCCGAGCATCAGGCACAGCGGCGCGTAATATCTGCGATCAAGCGTGGCGAAGGGTTCTTCGGGAAAGAAGCGGCACATCACGGATGTATAGCTTGCGATGCCGCGCGCTAAAAAGACGAAAGCAACGGCACTTGCTACCATGCGTGTGAGGCTGGGTGACACCGGGCTTGGAGCCACCCCTGCGAGGATGACAGCGAGATAAGAAATTCCTGCCAAAATGGCGGCGACGGCGAAGCTCGCGGCAGGCAGTGGCATCTTGGTGATGCCGCGCTCACCGACAACCGCGCGTGCCAGGGATTGCGGTGATGATGCTGGCCAAACTCCGCCCATGGCCCAATAGGCATGGATCAGCGCGATGACGAGCACGACGGCAGCCAGCACTAAACCGAGCGCGGTCATGAGCGGAAGAGCCTTGTCTGTTGCGTTTCGTGTTGCAGCGACGCGAGATCAGACGCCCAGGTGGCGCTGCCGAGATCATCGAGCGTGGCGGTTTCGGCGGCGGCGGCTTTGGCAAGTAGCGCGGGAAGACAGGCGGCGGCGATGCGTTGCGCGTCGGTCTGGCCGATGATGCTCAAGCGGATCGCAGCTGATGTGAGCGTGCCGATGAAGGCGTTGGCGTAGGCGTCGAGCGTATCGGCGAGGCCGATGTTGTGACGAGCAGTTGCGAAGCCGACGGCTGCAGCGTGGGTGGGGACAGTGTCGGGCGCAATTTCGGCCCAGAGCGGTTTTGCGTGGGGCCAAGCGGCGTTAATTTGATCGATGAAGGATGCGCCTTGCTGGGTGGCTTCGAGGTAGCGTTCGGCGGAGGGTTGCAACGCTGCGGCGAGGGCGGCGGTTGAGGCGACATCGGTCCAGCGTTGTTCGTGTGCCGCGCGCCAGATGACGGCGAGGATGATTAGATCATTCG
>JABFRJ010000401.1 GCA_013141255.1 Hyphomicrobiaceae bacterium | reverse complement strand
TATCCGGTTGATACACCATTGTTCCAAATTGGAATTTGTCGCAGCACGAGAGGGCGTGGTGAGGCTGGCTGAAGCATCGGTAGGATGTCGCGGACGCGGGTTGAAACCGTGTCCATTTTATTGAGGAACAGAAGGTGGGGGATGTTATGACTCGTGAGGTTCTTCAGAATGAGCTGGAGCGCGGGGACTCGTTTTGGGTCGGGCTCGCATACAACTATGACAGCGTCGCAGGCAGGCAATATGGCGGCGCTTTCGGTTTGGAACTCTATGGAGCCGGGGAGATCGATGAAGGTGAAGGTGTCGTCGAGGAAGGTGGTTTCGGCGATGTTCGCTTCTGACGACATGCCATGGTCGCGGGCTTCGGGGGCGGTGTCGCCGATCGTCGATTTGTCTGCGATGGTGCCTTGGCGGGGTAGGGTGCCGGTGCGAGTGAGTATGGCTTCTAAGAGCGTTGTTTTTCCAGATAAAAATGGACCTGCGATGGCGATGCATCGGGCCGTGTCGGGGCGTCTCGCGCCCCTAGGGGCAAGCTCTTGACCCATGGTCATACTCCTAACCGCTCAGGCTCGGAGTTAACGACACTTGGAGGTTAAGGTCCTGTATTGAAGGTTGTTTTAAACTCCTTGCGCGGCGCGCCCCGCGCCTGAGCTCAGGGGTGCAACCGTTTTTATGGTTGCTCTTTTTGCACCTTCCGACAAGTCCTGTTGCGTAAGTCGCTGAGGTCGATGCGATGTTGCGTCGGAGCGTACGAAAATGTTCGCAGATGCGGCAAAAAAGGTGGTTTTTGGTGGTCGAGGGCTGTTGACGAGGCGGGAGCAAGGTGTATAGGTACGCATCTCTCACGGTAGGTGGTAGGGCCATTTACCTTGCGCATGCGGTTCGCCCGTTGCGCATTGCCCTAAACGCTGTCGTATTCAAAGCAGAGAATTTTTTAGGCCATGACTGGGGCGGGTTCGTCTTAGTCCTCTGGTTGTGCGGCTGAGGTGCTGGTTCGTCCAGCAGCTTGGCCCTTGTAGTTTGTCGCCTGTACTGCTTTGCAGTCTGGCGCCATGGAACGCGAGAACGGTCGAATGCCGACAATTCAACAGCTGATCCGGAAGCCGCGCACTCCAAAAGTGTATCGCGAGAAGTCGCGTCACATGGAAGCGTGCCCGCAAAAACGTGGCGTTTGTACGCGCGTTTATACGACGACACCTAAGAAGCCGAACTCGGCGCTGCGCAAAGTGGCCAAGGTTCGTTTGACAAATGGTTTTGAAGTCATCGGTTATATTCCGGGTGAAGGTCATAACCTGCAAGAGCACTCTGTGGTCATGATCCGCGGTGGTCGCGTCAAAGATCTTCCTGGTGTGCGCTATCATATCATCCGCGGTGTGCTCGATACGCAAGGTGTGGCGGCTCGCCGTCAGCGCCGTTCGAAGTACGGTGCAAAACGGCCGAAGTAATTTATGGGCGGGTCACGTCAGCGTGGCTCGCTTCATTGTTGTCTGCTGGTTGCGCCATGGCGTGACGTTATGTGGATGATGAAAACGAAATATCGAAGACTTTTGGAAGGAAGACGTCATGTCACGTCGGCATGCTGCACAAAAGCGCGAGGTTAATCCGGATCCCAAGTTCGGAGATCTCGTGCTGTCGAAGTTCATGAACTCGATTATGTATGAGGGTAAGAAGTCGGCTGCTGAAACGATCGTTTATGGCGCGCTGGATCGGATCCAGGCGAAAGCCAAGAGCGACCCGTTGGCGATGTTCCATACGGCGCTTGAAAATGTAGCTCCGGCTGTCGAAGTTCGCTCGCGCCGTGTTGGTGGTGCGACGTATCAGGTTCCTGTTGATGTGCGTACCGATCGCCGTCAAGCGTTGGCGATCCGTTGGATCATCACGGCCGCGCGTGCGCGCAACGAAAATACAATGGAAGAGCGTTTGTCGGGCGAATTGCTTGATGCCGCAAATAACCGTGGCACGGCTGTCAAGAAGCGTGAAGACACGCACAAGATGGCTGAAGCTAACCGCGCGTTCTCGCATTACCGTTGGTAAGCCTGAATAGCGATTTAAGAACACACGAGGCAGATCATGGCCCGCCAGTACGACATAGCTGACTACCGTAACTTCGGCATCATGGCTCACATTGATGCTGGGAAGACGACGACGACTGAGCGGATTCTCTATTACACGGGGAAGTCGTACAAGATCGGTGAAGTGCACGACGGCGCTGCAACCATGGATTTCATGGAGCAGGAAGCTGAGCGTGGGATCACGATTACGTCGGCCGCGACGACCTGCTTTTGGTTGGGCCGCGACGGTAAGAAGCGCCGTTTGAATATCATCGATACGCCCGGCCACGTGGATTTCACCATTGAAGTGGAGCGCAGCTTGCGCGTTCTCGATGGCGCAGTGTGCGTGCTTGATTCCAACCAAGGTGTTGAGCCGCAGACGGAAACCGTTTGGCGTCAAGGCGACAAGTACAACGTGCCACGCATCATCTTCTCCAATAAAATGGATAAGACAGGCGCTGACTTTTACATGTGCCTCGACGACATCAAGGAAAAACTTGGCGCGCGTGCGGTTCCGATTCAGCTGCCGATCGGTGCTGAAGGCGATTTTGCCGGCGTCATCGATCTCATTAAGATGTGTGCTTACACTTGGGACGGTGATGGCAAGGACGCGAAGATGACCGAGGGGCCGATCCCTGCGGACATGCAAGCGAAGTCAGAAGAATATCGCGCTGCGATGATTGAAGCCGCCGTCGAAATGGACGACGACGTGATGGCGGCGTATTTGGACGGTAAAGAGCCCGACATCGATACGCTGCGTCAGATGATCCGTAAGGCAACGGTGACGCGCACGTTCTATCCGATGATGTGTGGTTCGGCCTTCAAGAACAAAGGCGTGCAGCCTTTGCTTGATGCAGTTGTCGACTTCCTTCCGTCGCCACTTGATCGTGAAGCTTATGTTGGCACCGATATCAAGACGGGCGCTGAAGTTACGCGGAAGCCTGACGACAGTGAACCACTGTCGATGATCGCTTTTAAGATCATGAGCTTCGAGCACGTGGGGTCGATCACGTTCTGCCGAATCTACTCGGGTAAAATCGAGCAGGGCATGGCGCTGGCGAATACGACGCGTGACAAGAAAGAGCGCGCTGGCCGTATGTATCTGATGCATGCTGCGGATCGCGAAGAAATCAAGGAAGCGTTTGCTGGCGACATCGTGGCGCTGCAGGGGCTTAAGGATACCCGCACGGGTGAGACGCTGTGCGATCCGAACAAGCCAGTCATCCTTGAAAAGATGGACTTCCCCGAGCCCGTCATCGAAATGAAGATCGAACCCAAGACTAAGGGCGATCAAGAAAAGATGGCGTTGGCGCTTTATACCTTGGCGCTGGAAGATCCGTCATTCCGTATTGCTGTTGATCCTGAGTCCGGTGAAACGCGCATCAAGGGGATGGGCGAACTCCATCTCGACATTAAGGTCGATATTCTGAAGCGCACGTATGGTGTTGATTGCACGCCAGGTGCCCCGGAAGTTGCTTATCGCGAAACACTCGCGAAGGCCGTGGATATCGACTACACACACAAAAAGCAGTCGGGCGGTACGGGGCAATTTGCCCGCGTGAAGCTCAGGCTTGAGCCGAATGAAACCGGTAAGGGCAACGAGTTTGATGCCAAGATTGTTGGTGGTTCGATCCCGAAGGAATATATTCCTGGTGTTGAAAAAGGCATCGAAAGCGTATGGGCCAACGGTATCCTGATTGGCTTCCCGCTGGTCGATATGAAGGTTACGCTGCATGACGGTGCGTTCCATGAAGTTGACTCGAGTGCAATTGCATTCGAAATCGCTTCGCGCGCTGCAATGAAGGAAGGTTGTGACAAGGCTGGTATCAAGATCCTTGAACCGGTCATGGATGTGGAAGTTGTGACGCCTGGGGATTTTGTCGGTGGTATCATCGGTGACATCAACTCGCGTCGTGGTCAGATCCGCACGCAAGAAATGCGCGGTAACGCGACGGTTATCCGGGCTAACGTGCCGCTGGCGAATATGTTTGGCTATGTGAGCCAACTGCGTTCGCAATCGACGGGACGCGCGTCTTACACCATGCAATTCGCCCATTACGCGGAAGTGCCGCGCAACGTGGCGGAAGATGTTAAAAAGAAGTATGCCTAAGACTGTGTTGTTGGGGGTCGCTTGAGGGCGGCAATCGACGAATGGTTTTCGGACTAGAAACGTGAGCCGTTTTCGGGGCGTCCCGGACGGCGGTATTGAGCAAAGACTGAGGAGAGCCTGTCATGGCCAAGGCAAAATTTGAGCGCAACAAGCCGCATTGCAACATCGGCACGATTGGTCACGTTGACCACGGCAAGACGTCGCTGACGGCGGCGATCACGAAGGTTCTGGCGAAAACGGGCGGTGCT
>JABFRJ010000091.1 GCA_013141255.1 Hyphomicrobiaceae bacterium | reverse complement strand
TCGGGCGCTACATTCAATCACAGCGGCATCGTCTCCGGCTGCGCCTCTTGCCACAACGGCACGACCGCCAAGGGCAAACCAACGTCACACGTTGCGACGACGGCTGCCTGCGAGAGCTGCCACAGGAGTACTGTCACCTTCTCGGGCGCTACATTCAATCACAGCGGCATCGTCTCCGGCTGCGCCTCTTGCCACAACGGCATCAAGGCCAAAGGCAAGAACACTGGTCACTTCCCAACGACAGCTGCATGTGAAACGTGCCACCGCAGCACCATCACCTTCTCAGGCGCAAAAATGAACCACACTGGAATCATCAGCGGGTGCGCCGCCTGTCACAATGGAACCTATGCTGAGGGCAAGCCGTCCGATCACCCCAAAACATCGGCCGCCTGCGAAACCTGTCATACACGTGCCGGTAGCTGGAGTAGGAAATAGCATGGAACACTGCTACCGTCGGATCGTCGATACAGTTGCGATTGTTGGCCTTGCATTCGCATCGCTTGCGCACACCTCGTCAGCACACGCGGAACCCGTGTTGGACCGTGCCCTGAACGGATTGCGCCTAGTGCAAACGAAAGCATGTGCTCTGGTCAAGATCGATTTCAATTTCCGCGTACGATATGTAAGTCACTTTCCCCAAGCGCGCGGTGCCGAGCTGCGCATCGCCGTCCGAGCCATTGATCCGGCCCAAGCATCAGCCTTAAGTTTGTTGAAGCGCGAAGCTCTGCGGTCCCCAAATGCATCTTCCACGTCGATTGCGTCGATTGATTTCGAGGCAGGGCAGCCTGGCGGCCCTGAACTTAGAATTATCTTCAGCAGTCCAGCCTCGTATCAAGTTGCGCAGGGAGCGGATTTTTCAAGTATTGTCATCGCTATCTCCGGGGCTAATTCAGCAACCCCGTGCAAACCCGTGTTCCCAGCGGACAATAATGGTTGG
This sequence comes from Hyphomicrobiaceae bacterium, assembly GCA_013141255.1. Lineage (GTDB taxonomy): Bacteria > Pseudomonadota > Alphaproteobacteria > Rhizobiales > Hyphomicrobiaceae > JABFRJ01. Next base: position 3,472 of record JABFRJ010000091.1, on the reverse strand, counting down.
GCTGCGAGCGTCACAAAGATTGCCCCGGTTGCAAGCGTTCGTGCGCCCGCCCCCTCAATAGCCCGTGCCCCAGGTCAAGCGACCGAGGCGCAATCCCGTCAAGCTGGTGCATGGATGGATGAAGCACGTGCGGCCCTGCGAAAGAGCGACCATGCGGGCGCGTCCAAAATTTTCGTTCGCGTTCTAGCGTTGCCTGAGAACGAATTCAGCGCTGACGCACTTGAGCTTCTGGCTGTTTCCCATCAAAAATCCGGCCAGATGGATCGAGCTCGGTCTGAATATGAGGATTACCTCGCGCGCTATACCACGGGCGAGGGCGCGGATCGCGTTCGGCAGCGGCTTGCCGGCATCACGACGGCAACAGATCGCGCGGGCGGCTCCGTTGCTCTCAAATCGATTGATGGATCGGGCAATATTGATCGCCGTGCCGCGAAACAAATGCAGGGCGCGACGTGGAGCGTCTCGGGCAGTGCGTCGCAGTTCTATATTCGCGATGACAGCTATCGCACGCTCCGCGATCCATCATTACCGCCGGAGATCAACCCGGACAAGGACGCCCACCGGGTCCACCAGAACACCTTGTTGTCGAGTTTTGATTTCATAGGTGCGATGACCACGAACTCAATGAAATCAAAATTTCGCTTCTCCGGTACTGAAGAGCATAGTTTCTCATCGGGTGACAAAGACATCGCGGCCATCGCGGCGCTCAATCTCGAAACGACGTTTCGGGACCTCGATTTGACGACGCGCATTGGACGGCAGACACGTAGCTCTGGCGGCGTTCTAGGTAGGTTCGACGGTGCGCTTGCCAGCTGGCAGGCTAGTCAGGCCGTGCGCTTTAATGCAATTGCCGGTTCGCCGGTTGAGCGACGGAAAGACGCGCCGTTCAAGGACGACAAGTACTTCTACGGCGCCAGTGTCGATTTTGGCCCATTGCTTGGAGGGTTTGAGACCTCTGTTTATGCCATCGAACAACGCGATCGCTCGTTATTAGATCGCCAAGCGATCGGCGCAGAAGTTCGTTACCTCCAGCCCGACAAGTCTATGTTTGCGATGGTCGATTATGATACGCACTTCAAAGTCTTTAATGCAGCTGTACTCAACGGCTCCGTGACACTCGCAGATAAATCAACCTTCACGGGAGCGATTGACTATCGCAAGGCGCCATTCATCTCTGCCTGGACGGCGCTCCAGGGGCAGCCATTCCTGACGCTTTATGATTTGCTCAAGCTCAAAACAAAAGATGAAATCGATCAACTCGCCATTGACCGCACAGCATCCTACAAATCAGCGATGCTTGGTTACGCCCGCCCGCTGACAGATAAATTGCAACTGAGCCTCGATGCGACTGTCGCCTCGATATCAGGTACAATCGCATCAGGCGGTGTCGACGCTGTGCTGCCGCAAGGTACAGAATACTATGCATCGGCTCAGTTGATCGGGACTGGATTGTTTAAGCAAAATGACATGTATATCGGTGGCATCCGTTATGCTCATCGTCCCGATTCCGATCTCTATGTCCTGGATTTGAGCAGCCGGTATCCAGTATCAACCGATCTTCGATTGAGCCCACGTCTTCGTCTTGGCTATCGGTCTGGCAATGACACCGATCTCAAGGAAATCTCTGTCATGCCTTCGCTTTTGCTCAACTACGCCATCAAGCAAGATCTAAATTTGGAGCTTGAAGTCGGAGCGAAATGGACCCGCCGTGATCAATTGATGATCCGCGACACGTCGACCGACATCTTCTTCACAGCGGGCTTTCGTTATGATTTCTACGCTGATGGGCAAATACCATGTGGGAAGCAGTTTTCAGGGTGTAAATGACGCCACACTGATCGGTTCGTACGTCTGGACAGTGTACTCGTGACGCAGATAATTGCAGCACTAGTTATGCAGGTCTGAGTCGGTTTTTTGTGGCCTCCTGTGGAAGGTAGAACGCAATGGATTACACTAAGTCTTTTGAAGACCATGTAGCCGCGATAAAATCGGAAGGCCGCTACCGTGTGTTCACCGATATTCGCAGGCAGCGCGGTCAGTATCCAACGGCGGATCATGTGCGCGGCACGAGTATTCAAGCGATAACCGTGTGGTGTTCGAACGATTATCTTGGACAATCGCAAAATCCGTTTGTTCTCGACGCCATGCATACCGCGATTGACGCCGTAGGAGCAGGTTCAGGTGGGACGCGCAACATTTCCGGCACCACCCATTATCATGTCGAGCTTGAACATGAACTTGCTGATCTTCATCACAAGGATGCAGCACTACTGTTCACATCTGCCTTCGTTGCCAATGATACCACGCTAGCGACGTTGCAATCGATCCTGCCAGGGCTTGTCATTTTCTCGGACGAGAAAAATCACGCCTCCATGATTGCGGGCATACGGCACGGCGGCGGCAGCAAGCAGATATGGCGTCACAACGATTTAGCTGATCTTGAGCGACGTCTTGCGGCCACGCCTAAATCGACTCCAAAGTTGATTGCGTTTGAGAGCGTATACTCGATGGATGGAGCCATCGCTCCGATAGCGCAGATTTGCGACCTCGCCGAGCGTTTCGGAGCTATGACCTATATTGATGAAGTGCACGCGGTCGGGCTTTACGGGCCACGCGGAGGTGGCATCGCCGAGCGCGATGGCGTGATGTCCAGAATTGACATCATAAACGGTACGCTCGCAAAGGGCTTCGGTGTCATGGGCGGTTATATTGCTGCGTCGAGCGCAATCTGTGACGCGATCCGCTCAACCGCACCAGGATTTATATTCACGACGTCACTTGCGCCGGCAGTTGCAGCAGGCGCGCTCGCAAGCGTGCGTTATTTAAAGGTCAGTCAGAAGGAGCGATTGATGCACCAGGAGCGCGTCGTGGCCGTCAAAATGAAGCTGACAGCTGCCGGCTTACCTGTCCTCGCCAATCCAGGTCACATTGTACCCTTGATCGTTGGTCATCCAGTTCATTGCAAGGACGTATCCGATGCGCTGTTGTCGCGCTATTCTCTGTATGTCCAGCCCATCAACTATCCAACTGTAGCTCGCGGAACCGAGCGGCTCCGAATTACGCCAACACCGCAGCACACAGATCGCGACATCGATGCACTTGTTCAATCGCTATCGGCGCTGTGGAACGAATGTAATGTCAATCAAGGCATCATACGCCAAGCCGCAGAATGAAGGGCTTTCGTATGCGAACTTGGCTTGCAGGGTTGCAATGTTCCTGAGGATCGAGCGAAACTATTGTGCCTCGATGGAGACGCGATCTTCGGCTTATCAGACTTCAGGACCAGCGAGACTCAACGCGTTGAGTGGCGAGCATCATTGATCGCCACGGCGTAAGCTTGGCTGACGTGAAAAACTCAAGAATGTTGCAAGCGGTTGGTATGATTGTAGATTGTTGGAGCGGGCGAAGAGGATTGAACTCTCGACATTCTGCTTGGGAAGCAGACGCTCTACCACTGAGCTACACCCGCGTT
>JABFRJ010000300.1 GCA_013141255.1 Hyphomicrobiaceae bacterium | reverse complement strand
CGAGCAGAGCTCATCCCTCGGTAATTCGACTGAGATGCATCTAGTCAACGTACATACGTGCATAGTGTGTCACTTGCGTCACGCAACACGCCGCATCGCACTGCACCATCAGCTGGATTCAAATTAGCATCTTGCATATTCAATAATGCGAATGCGACGATGTGAAAGGGAAACGTTGAGTTCATAAAAATCAAAATTTTGTAGGAGGCCACATGCGCCGTACTCTTGACGCCAGAAACGTGCGCACGTTCGGCGCGGCGATGTTGTCCTCAGCTTTGATGTGTTCAGGTTTGATGTGTTCTGGGGCCGCCCTGGCCACGGAAGGTTACTTTCAGAATGGCTATGGTGCGCGACAGAAAGCGCTGGCCGGAGCTGGCGTCGCAGATGGCAAAGATGCGACCGCCGCGTCACTCAATCCGGCTGGCATTGTTCGCGCCGAGAACGAACTTGATGTTTCGGCTTCCATTTTCAACCCAAATCGCGAGTTCACAGGCAGCGGCGGTCCAGGCTTCACTCCAGACGGTCGCATTGAAAGCGATAAAAAGTTTTTTCTCGTTCCAAACGTCGCTCGGAACTGGAAAATACAAGATAATGCAATGTTCGATGCCCTTACGCTGACGATGTATGGCAACGGAGGAATGAACACGTCTTATGGAGAAGCCAGAGGTGGATCCGGCAGCCCATGCGCCGGTATGCCAGCAGGCATTTATTGCGGTGGACCTGCAGGTGTTGATCTGCAACAGATTTTGTTATCTGCCGCTGTGGCAAAGAAGTTTGGCAATGTTTCTGTTGGTGTTGCTCCGATTTTAGCGGTGCAGATTTTTGAAGCCAAGGGGCTTGGCGCTTTTGCGGGCGCTTCATCTGACCCTTCCAACCTGACGAACCGTGGCAAAGACGTCGCCGTAGGCTTTGGCATGCGCGCTGGCGTAGAAGTGGCCCTTGCACCAAATGTTAGGTTTGGCTTAGCGGGCAACACGCCGATTTGGTCGCAATCATTCGATAAATATCGTGGACTTTTTGCCGAAGGCGGCGGCTTCGACATCCCGGCCTCGGTGCAGACCGGTATCGCCGTGGACCTAAACCCAGCCGTCACGGTCATGCTCGACTACAAGCACATCTGGTATTCGGGTGTCGCTTCCATAGCCAATCCATCTACCGACTTGCTGCTTGGGCACCAACTCGGCGCTGCAAATGGTCCGGGCTTCGGCTGGAAAGATGTCGATGTTATCAAAATGGGTATTGAGTGGCGGACTTCACAAAAGCTAACGCTGCGCGCAGGGTATGCGTACAATACGCAGCCCGTGCAATCAGCCGACGTCATGCTCAATCTCCTTGCGCCTGGTGTGACGCAACACCACCTCACCGGCGGCATGAGTTATAAGATGACCTCCAAGGTTGATCTTGAACTTGCTGGTATGTATGCGCCTCGCACGCACGTCAAAGGAACGGAGCTCGGCAATCCCGCGCATCAAATCGATGCCAGCATGAGCCAATTTGAAGTCACGATGGGCGTTAAGTACCGCTTCGGACAGTAACCAAAGATTTATGCCCCGTCATTTGGACACACGTGCTTTATCGTTCGTGTAAATTTGCCTGCGTAAATACCCTGCCTTGAAGATGCATAACCAACAGAATAATGCGTTGCAATAGCGTTGCCAAAACCTTCTATTCTCGACTGATGGCCCCATGGACTGGGGCGGTGCTGAGATGGCCTGATGCGCTGCGTTCTTAAGGGGGAGGTAACCACGTCGCTCACTCCGCCTCGGCCTCGTTTAGTGAACGATGCTCACATGTGGGGGGCGTGCAATCAGGCAAATTTCCAGCCTGGCGGCATGTATAGCTGTTTACCGGTCCTTAGGAGGCATTTGGGCGTTATTTTTTGCTTCTGGCTACCCCGCCTAGCTAACACTCAACCAAGCCTCACGAGCGTCGCTCACGTTGATCCTCCAGCATTAGGGGTGGTTGCAATGTGCGCTCGCGATACTCGCCGTTTATCGGGGGCTTAAGCACCATTGATCATACAGCCAAGCGGGCTTCATCCAGCCGAAAGCATAAAAGCGAGCAGTGGGATCGTCTCAATCTTGGTCGTTAAGGATAGCTTGTGCACGCCCTCGAGAGACGCTCTATTGGCGTAGATTAAACTTGTCACGACCGCACGAGGACGTTTCGATGTCAGAGCGAAGGTGCGCAATCAGCCTCAAACACGCACGGGGCAAAAACTCATAAATATTTGAATGTATTGGTACCACCACCTGGTCTCGAACCAGGGACCTCTAGATCCACAATCTAGCGCTCTAACCAACTGAGCTATGGCGGCACACTTTCTAAGGCGCATTGGGCGTGGGCGATTGGCCTCATGCACCGCATGCGCTGCGAGAGCCTTCTTGAGCCCACGATGGGCGTTAGATGCCACAATGTGCCCGCGTGCGCAACCGGTCGCGGGAGGCTCGCATGCAGGCTTTTAGTCCGTAAACTCTGCGACAAAAGCGGCGATGGCATCGGCGGCGTGTGCCAAATTGCTTTTACGGGTGTAACCGGAGGCGCCACGAGGGCCAAGATCGTGATCGCCGTCGGGTACCCAAACAAACCGGACGCGGGGGGAAAGCGTGTAAGTTGCGACGTCTGTCGCGGTTCCAAAGGGATCACGCTCGCCTTGAACGATCAAGAGAGGGGCTTTTAGATCGCTTAGGTGACCTGTCCGGGTCTGCTCAGGCTTGTTTGGCGGATGGAAGGGGTAGCCAAGACAGATGGCTCCACGAATCTGCCGTTTTGAGTAGGCGTCATCGGCCAACATGGTTGCGATTCGTCCGCCCATCGATTTTCCGCCAATAAATAGCGGGCCGTCCGATGCCGCTACCATCAATGCACTCGCGTATGCTGAAATGAGCGTATCGGCCTTTGGGGCCGGACGGCGCTTTTGATCGATGCGGCGTTTGGCCATATACGAGAATTCAAAGCGGGCGACGTTGATATTGCGTTCGACGAGCAGCGTGACCATCGTTTCCATAAACGGGCTGTCCATTGGCGCGCCGGCACCATGAGCTAAGATCAGCATGGCTCTGGCGGATTTGGCGCGATCGATGCGGAGTTCTGGTACGGTCTTATGCACTGTTGCTAACTTTGAATTGTTTCGAAGGGTGACTCGGCCTGTAACACAATAGGGCGTCCGCTCGAATGAAGACCACATGGGGGTGGGCAATGACAACCTTTGGATGGGTTAGTGATACAGTTCTGCGACTCGGCGCCTTCACTTGCGTCCTGGTGGCTTTGATCGCGTTGGAGTTTTGGACCCCTCGGCGACCGCTATCAATGAACCGCCTGCAGCGATGGACGACAAATCTCTCGATCATAGCTCTGGGCAGTATCGTGGTTCGAATTCTTGCCGTTGTTGCCGGATGGATCGCTGTTCCGCTGGTCGCCATGACAGCTGCGGTTTATGCTGAAACACTTCAATTTGGCCTGTTGCATCAGATCTCCCTGCCAAGCTGGGGCAAAATTCTATTAGCCGTCATCGTCCTAGATTTTGCAGTTTGGTTGCAACATGTGGTGTCGCATGTCTGGACTCCCTTGTGGCAACTACACAAGATGCATCACGCTGATCGCGATTTCGATGCAACGACGGCCTTGCGTTTTCATCCGATCGAAATCGGATTGTCGATGTTGTATAAGGTTGTCTGGGTTATGTTGCTTGGGCTACCTGCAGCCGGGGTGCTTGTGTTTGAGGTTGTGCTCAATGCGACAGCGATGTTCAATCATTCGAACTGGGCTATGCCGCTGTGGCTCGACCGATGGGTGCGGATTTTGCTTGTGACGCCGGATATGCACCGCGTTCATCATTCAGTCCATAAAGACGAGCACGATACAAACTTCGGTTTTTGCCTGTCGGTTTGGGATCGCATGTTCAGATCCTATACGGCTCAACCTCGAGATGGCCACGTCGGCATGACACTTGGGCTTGTGGCATACCAAAATGAGCAACCGGCGGAGCTAGCTTGGAGTTTGACATTGCCATTTAAGGGGCGACCGGTTGAGGCGTCAGGATCAAGCTCCAAGTGACTTGAAGGTACAAAGTTCTGTCAATACGCCTTGTCAAAGCCATGGGAGCTTGTAACCAGTCGCGTGGAGTAATTTCGCAGTCGCGGCATCGATAGGTGGCACTGGTGCAAAGAACGAGGATGGCACGGCGATGGACGCGGGACGTCTCGGTCTGGGCGCTGCTGATGGTTGGGGCCGTGATCGTTGGCCTCGTGACGCATGGTCATGCGCAGGAAGCGAAGGACGTTTTGGAGGCGGATGGTGCGCGGGAAGAAGTCGCGCCGCCGATGTCTGTTGAGAGCGCTACGACTGCACCACGCCACGACATTGTACCTGGCACCGGTCCTGATGCCGTCGTGCCGCCAATCAAGCGAACCGCGCCTATTGTTGCCGCCAAAACGCTGTTTGGTGCACAACAAAAACCTGCACCGTTGGTGGCGCGGTCCATCGGCTTTTATTCGAAAGGTTGCTTGGCGGGCGGGGTGCAGCTTCCTGTCAACGGCCCGGCATGGCAGGCGATGCGACTATCGCGCAACCGCAACTGGGGTCATCCGGCATTGATCGCTACGATTGAGCGTTTTGCCGTTGAAGCGCGTACCCTTGACGGATGGGCGGGCTTGTTGGTCGGTGATATATCTCAACCGCGCGGGGGGCCGATGCTGACTGGGCACGCAAGTCATCAAATCGGGCTTGACGCGGACATTTGGTTTACGCCCATGCCGGGCCGCGAGCTCACGCGTCAAGAGCGCGAAGATATGTCGGCAGTATCGATGTTGGCACCAGGGCATTTGGCCGTTGATCCGAAAGTATGGACGCCGCAACACGTGTCACTAATCAAGCGAGCGGCGGGGTACGCTGACGTCGAACGTGTGCTCGTGCATCCTGCGATTAAGAAGGCCTTATGTGAGGGGGCTGCACCGGCGCCGGATCGGGCTTGGCTCGGCAAAGTTCGTCCGGTTTGGGGGCACTTTTATCACTTTCACATTCGGCTGGGCTGTCCGAAAGGACTTACGGGCTGTCAGCCCCAGCCGCCGACCGGTGCTGACGATGGTTGCGGGAAGGAACTCGATGAGTGGTACCTGCGAATGACGGCACCACCCAAACCTGCAGGTCCACCTGCGCCGCCGGAGCCACCCAAACCGCCTTTGACGCTTGAGCAATTACCGACGGAGTGTCGTGTTGTGCTGGCGGCGGAAACTGCGGCACCGGTGACCAAACCTGCTAAAGTGAAATGAGCTGACGCAGAGTGTCGTTGATAATGGCCAGTGGACGGGATTAAAAAGATGGCAGTTTCAAGATGGCTTTCAGGACTGTTTTTGCTTCTGGGGGTTATTACGCTTGTTGCTGATTTGACCCGATACGCGACAGGCGGTGGCTTGCAAATGACGTCCCTCCTCGCGTTCTGGAAAGGAATTGCGCCGCAATCACTGACCGCATTTGCTGGAATTGTTCAGCGTTATGCGCACCCCTATATCTGGGATCCTGGCTTTGTCCGACTGCTGGTGCTGCCAACGGCGTTTCTGTGCTTTGCACTAGGCGCGCTTTTTGGCATCCTCGGGCGACGGAAGCGCCGCGTGAATATCTACGCAAACTAAACTCTGGCCGGTGCGACCGCACCCTATGTGTGAGAGTAACATATGTTTTTTCAACGCAAAAAAAACGAGATGCCCAATCCAGCGACCACGCTTCCAGGTCGAGCAACCGCGATTCCTACGGCGAAGACCCACTTCATTAACGGCAATCCGTTGCAAGGGCCATATCCTGTCGGCTGTCAAAAGGCGATGTTTGGTCTCGGGTGCTTTTGGGGCGCGGAGCGTAAGTTTTGGGAGCTTGGCGCAGGCATCCACATCACTGCAGTAGGTTATGCGGGAGGACTGACGCCTAACCCGACTTATGACGAAGTGTGCTCAGGCCTTACGGGGCACAACGAGGTTGTACTTGCTGTATTTGACCCTGCAGTCGTCAGTTATGTAGACTTGGTTAGGACGTTTTTTGAATCACACAATCCGACCCAAGGTATGCGGCAAGGCAATGACGTGGGCACACAGTATCGTTCAGGCATCTACCCGTTTGAAGCGGCTCAAAGAGTGACTGCGGAAGCGGCGCTAGTAGCTTACGGTCGTGTCTTGTCGGCCAATGGCTTCGGTCGGATCACGACGGAAATTGTCGATAGTCCGACGTTTTATTTTGCGGAAGACTATCATCAGCAGTACCTTGCCAAAGTGCCAAATGGGTACTGCGGACTTGGGGGAACGGGCTTTAGTTGCCCAGTCGGAGCAGGCCACTCGGCATGAAAGTCGTCGAAACATCGATGCCCGGTAGGCCCTTGGTTAATTCATTGTTAAAAAATGCATAGTGGTGGCCTTGCCGGTCCGGCCCGCCGTTTGCTTAAATTTTATCGTTTCATCGCTATTTATTAGTCGCGTCGCAAGACCAGCACGATGTCACGTCTGGCGGCGCCCAATATATCGATGTTGCCGTATTGGCACTTGAAGTCGAAGCGCCCCGAGCCTTTGGTACAGATCGCGTCCTGTCTTCGGGCGTTTGGCTTCATAGTGCGGCGCAAAGGAGCCTTTGATGAGCATTGGGGTAAGTACAGTGCGCCCATCGCTGACGCCGGTACGAGATGCCATCCGACCGCCCAGGCGGACGCGGTTGACGCTGTTATTGACGAGCGGTTTGATCAATGTGCTCACGCTCACAGGCTCGCTGTTCATGATGCAGGTCTATGACCGCGTCCTTGGCAGTCAGAGCTTGACGACGCTGATTGGTCTGTCGGCAATCGCACTGTTTGCCTATGGTCTGCAGGGTCTGCTCGAGTCGATGCGCACGCGCATTCTGGTTCTGATTAGTGAAAAATTCGACGCTGAGATTGGCCCAAAAGTAAATGCGGCGAACCTCGCGCAGTCGATCCGCTCGCCGACAGGCTTGCAGGACGCACAGCGAAATGCCCGGCATGTGGAGTCTATTCGCGCGTTCTTGTCGGGACCTGGTCCGCTTGCTGCGCTTGATATGCCTTGGTTTCCGATTTATTTGATCACTGCCTTTGTACTTCACTGGAGCCTGGCGCTGACTCTGGTTGTCGCCACTTTATTGTTGGTCTTTCTGACCTATATGACCGAGCGCAATGGAGCCGCGCCGTCGCGGGCGGCGCAAGAAGCGCATGGCCAACGTACGCTTGATGCTGAGGCGACGCTGCGTAACGCCGAAGCGGCTATTGCGAATGGTATGCGCGGCCCCTTGCTGGCGCGCTGGAATGCATTGCACGAGAAATTTCTGCTGGCGCAGCGTTCAGCGACGTTCACTATTGGCGGGTATACGGTCGCCGCGCGGACATCACGCATGGTCCTGCAGTCACTCATGCTAGGGTTAGGCGCGTTTCTCGCAATCAAGGGGCTTATTTCTCCCGGTGCAATTATCGCGGCATCGATCTTATCTGCACGGGCGCTCGCTCCGATCGATCAAGCGATTGCGAGTTGGAAACCTTTCATGGCCGCACGCGAAGCCAATACAGCGCTCAACGCACTTCTCGTTCGGACACATACGCAGAACGTAACCCATGAATTGGATGCGCCGACACAGTCATTGACGGTCAGCGACCTGACGGTCACGGTACCTGTGGTCGCTAACGCCATGAAGTCAGGAGCAATGGCGGAGAGGTTGGTACTTAGTGGCATCAAGTTCCAACTCAAAGCGGGCGAAATCGTTGGCGTTATCGGGCCATCTGCTTCTGGGAAATCGACTCTCGGGCGGACGCTGGTCGGGCTTTGGCGTGCGCGGCAAGGGACTGTGAAAATTGATAGCGCGCCGCTCGAGCAGTGGTCACAGGATCGCCTCGGCAAATTTATTGGATACTTGCCGCAGGATGTTCAATTGTTCGATGGCACGATCGGCCAGAATATTGCGCGCTTTCAAGAGGACGCCACAGACCAAAAAATTATGGAGGCGGCGCGAGCTGCGGGACTCCATTCCGATGTGCTCGCTATAGGTGGATATGATCGCGTTGTGGGGCTTGGTGGCATGCAGTTGTCCGGCGGGCAGCGCCAGAGGATTGGGTTGGCGCGCGCGCTCTATGACAATCCATTTCTGATTGTACTTGATGAACCAAATTCAAATCTGGATATCGATGGCGAAATAGCTCTCGCGCAAGCCTTGCAGGGTGTTAAGGCTCGCGGCGGCATAGCTGTTGTTATTGCACACAATCTTCGCGTACTTGACGTCGTCGACTATATTCTTCTGCTGGATAAAAGCGGTAGTCAGCGTGTGTTTGATTTGCGCGATAAAGTGCTTGAAAAAATCGGTATGAAGGTGGCGTCTGCGCCGACAGTTGCGAAAGCCGGGGAAGCGATACGCGCGCGTTCGACAGCCACTGTTATCGACAGCGTTACAGGCAATCATATGGCGAGCTCAGTAAAGCGCGATGGCGCACCTACCGATTCGCGCTCAGCGACCCAGCGCTGGCAACTCCAAGGCCCACGCGTTGTGGTTGGGGATCCTAGTCGGTCTAAATCCGAAGGGGACAAGTGATGTTGGATACGAGTCAAAACATCAGGCGTCAAACCACGGGCGCGCTCGTCACTGGCCTGGTCTTTGGTGTTGGCTTTTTTGCGTGGACTGCACTAATGCCGCTCGATGGAGCGGTCACCGCATCGGGGTTAGTAGCGCTCGAGAATAGTGTAAAAAAAGTACAACATCAGACGGGCGGAATTGTGGGACAAATATTTGTTCGAGAGGGCGCACGTGTTAAGGAAGGCGCGCTTTTGGTCAAATTGGATGACACGACGACACGCGCCAATCTGGGCATTATTTTAAATGATCTGGTTGCTGGTAAAGCGCGCCTCGCGCGACTTGTTTCTGAGCGCGATCAGTTGGCAAAAGTCGTTTTTCCTGATGAGCTTACTAAGCGCGCAGTGCTCTCGACCGAAGTTCGGTCGGCTCTTGAGAACGAATTGAAGTTATTTGAGAACCGCGTCAAAAGTCGGGACGGGCAGCGCCAACAGTTAAAGGAGCGCATCGGGCAATTACGACAAGAACTGGGCGGACTTGCAACGCAACGGCAATCAATCGACGAGCAGTTGCGCGTAGCTCGTGAGGAACTGGCAGATTTGAAGGGACTACAAGCAAAAGGACTGGTGCAACGCCCGCGCATCACAGCTCTTGACCGCGAAGTAGCGCGCAATGAGGGGGTTCTTGGTGACGTCATCGCGCGGACAGCGGCGTCGATGGGAAAAATTGCTGAGGTCGAACTCCAAATTGTTCAGATTGATCGTGATATGGTCACGGAGGTTTCAAAAGACTTCCGCGAAACGGAGACGAAGATCTCGGAACTGAATGAAAAACGAGTTGCGGCCGACGACCAATTACGTCGCGTCGAAATAACTGCACCGATCAGTGGCATCGTGCAACAACTCCAGATTCACACCGTGGGCGGTGTGGTCAGTCCGTCTGATCCGCTAATGCTGATCGTCCCTGACGGCGATCAGTTGATTGTCGAGGTCAGACTACAACCTCAGGATCGTGACCAGATCAAATTTGAGCAAGACACACGAGTTCGCTTCAGTTCGTTCAATCAACGCACCACACCTGAACTCAATGCTACGGTGTTTCGCATCAGCGGCGACGTCGTTCGCGACGCTCAATCCGGTGCGTACTATTATACTGTTGGCGTGCGTGTTCCCGATCGCGAACTGGTCAAACTTAACGGAGCGAAATTGGTACCGGGCATGCCTGCAGATGCTTTTTTCAAGACCGATACCCGCACGCTCTTGAGTTATCTTCTCAAACCGCTGACAGATCACTGGCAGACGACGTTTACGGGGCGCTGACGCTTTGGCGTCCATGCTTCGGTGCTGACAATGCCATATCAACAGACGTTGGCGCACTTGACGCAAGTTTGCCGCGAGCCAAGCGAAGCTCGGTGAAGCCGGCTCTTATGCCGTTGCTCACTTTTCTGATTGTGTCAGTTGCTGGTTGATCGAGCCTACTTATTAGCGCCATTTTGCGCATGACTGGAGGATCGATTGGCACTCCTTTGATGCCGAGACCGTCAATCATTGACTCAGGTAGAATGGTTGCGCCAAGCCCAGCCATCGCAGCAGCCCGACAGGCCTCCAAGCCATCCAACTCGATCCATGCGCGTGGCGAAAATCCTGCTTCGCGAAACCAACTCATTGCTAATGTCAATTGCACGTCGGGCTTACCCTGAACATAAAATGGGTATGCCGAGAGGACCGCTGGCGTTACTGGCACAGGCGTTGCCTCATCCGGTAAAATGCACATGACCCCTTCTTCGTAAATTGGTTCAATGTGCAGCTGTGCCTCATCAATCGGAAGCGAAACGATGGCCAAGTCCAATAAATTGTCACGGAGCGCTTCGGCCAATCTCGTCGAGGTTGTTAAGGTCAGTGCGAGTTCGATATTTGGATGGTCGCTGCGGAGGCGACGTATTGCGGGGCGCGCGAGATAGGTGAGCGTGGGAGTTGTCATACCGATCCGCACCATTCCCAACGCCGAGGATTTCAAGCGCTGCATTGCCGTCAACGCGTCCTCGTTCTCGCTGATGATCCGACGTGCATGGATCATCAATTGCTTACCAGCGGACGTCGGACTTGGGCGTCGGCCTTGACGATCAAGGAGCACCACGCCGCATCTCGCCTCAAGTTCTCGTATCTGGAGGCTCACGGCAGGTTGGGATAAATTCAAACGGCGAGCAGCGGCAGTAAAGCTGCCTAATTCCACAACTTCGAGGAACGCCCGCAATTGATCGGGATTCAAGCCGCGCATGGAGGTGATCTCTAATATCAATGAATTATAATAACAGTATCAATAGTTCTGATCGACAGTCGTTTGCAATAGCCTTTTGATCACATGTTGTGAGCGCAGGTTAAATCCGTGACGTCGTTGCATAAATGGCAAATTCACCTGCGCATTAATTATGCAGCAGGAGCGCGTTAATCTCGCAAAATGCGTGGCCATTAACTAAAGAGACGCAACTGTTTTTCATCCTGCCCTTTGGTCTCGCGTGCAAGTTGTTCAATGCGATCAAACGGTACTTGCTCAGCTTGAATTAATGAGCGGTGCGCCTTCATGGCACGAACTAACCCCTCCTGCACAAGGTGGAATTCACCAACGGTTTGGCCCGGTAAGACCGAAGCTGCGTCTAAGCCGCTGTCGGATTGGAAGGCCGCCTTAAGCTTTTTGAGTGCCGTGTCCTCGCGGACCCGACCGATAAACCAGCTGGTGATCTGGTCGCGGCTCTTGTAGTCGAGATCTCCTGGTGATTGCGTTGCCAGCATGATGCCGAGCCCGGCGGACCGCGCTCGTTTCAAAAGGCTTTGCAATGGCTCAGCTGTGGCGGGCTTGGCGGTTGCCGGAATATAGAGGTCGGCTTCGTCAAGCATAAGGATCGCTTGGAGTTCATCGTTCGGATTGCGCTGACAGAAGCGCAGGGCTTCGGAGAGGAACTGTGCCACCCAGAACAGGATGTTCTCGTTGTCGCCAAGGAAGCCAGTATAGATGATTGAGAGACGTGTTCGTCCATCGGACCTGGCAAAGGGACCAAGACCAAGCAACCGTTCCATGTTGAGTGTCTCGCCACCGGCCTCGAAAAGCGAGGCGTTGCGATGGCGTAAACTGTCGAGTTGGGCGACCAGATCGCGACGAAGTTTTCCTGATGGGTCCATACGCTGCGTGGCTTCGGCGAGTTCGGGATCGTCTTCTTCGAGCAGGTGGATCAAATCGGCCAGCATGACTTGGGTTGAAAAGCGCTGCCCCAACAGTTTGAGAGCGACAGAGAGTGTTCCCGATTGTTTTTGATGGGTTGCCGAGTTCTTCAAATGCAACATGTCGCCAAGCGCGGCGGATGACAGATTTGCAAGCAGGGTCTGCTCGTGTTCTGGAAGTTCCTTGATACCGGTCGGCAACAGGGTGATCGAGATCGGGCGTCCTGACGAGCGGCCTGGCGTATAGACGGCTACGTCGATTTGGTCTGCGAGCTTTTCCCGCTCACCCCGACGGTCGGAATAGTCGCCTTCAATAGCGCGCCAAACGTCGGGATTAGCGTAGGAGCAGAGATCGCCCTTACGGTCGATGAGAATGGCGGGAATGCCGCGTTGTAAGACCTGCTCAATAAGGCACAAAGCCAGCGTCGTTTTACCTGAACCTGAACCACCGAGAACGGCGGCATGGCGCTTCAGCACGTTCTTATTGAGTGTGACGGCCTTGTTGGTTTTCAGCATGCACCCCGCGAGGATACTGCCGTGGTCTGCGCCATTTTCGTCGAGGATGACGGCGAGCGGTAGATCGTCCTCTTTTTTGTCGGAATCGCCTTGTGGGGAGGGTGAAGATGCGGCTGCGTCAAGCGGGGTGGGGGCCCAACCAGTCCAGTCGGCCGCCGGGGTTGGGATGTAGTTCATCCCGGTTGCTGCGGGTAATCCAAGCGCGGGCGGTACCGGTGCGTGCGCTACTTGTGCATAGGTTACTGGCTCTACTGAAGGCGCCCCGATTGTCGCTAAGCCGCCAAGCTTGAAGGCGTCGGACGCGGCGGCAACGACAGCGGCCATGTTGGCTTTGGAGGCACCATCAACTTTTGCGAGATTGCGATTGAGTAGATCGAGGCGGAGTAGCTGCACGATTGCTACCAAACCCGATAGCAGCTTGGCCTGCTCAAACCAATCCTTAAAGCCCGGCAGTGTCTGATGCTGCGAATGAAAATCGCGCACTGTCATAATGCGCTCCCACTCGGCTAGGGGAATGAGTAATGCCCGGCCACCCGATTCGCGGAAGCGCCGGAAGGCTAGAGCGGTCTGGCTTTTGGTGTTCGGTGGATAGTCGCTGGCGCGCAGCATGAAGCAACTCTTTGTGCTCATGGACGACAACGCGCGGTCGAGTTGGCGTTTGAATGCGCCGCCCTGGAGCGAGCGATTACACAGAAAAATCCGACTGTCGGTAGCAAAACCTGAACGGTGCTTCAAGCTCATATCAATGGCCGGCAAGTCGTCGGCAATCGTTAGTTTTTCAATGGTAATATCGAGTGTCCCACCCCACTCGTTACGCGCCAGTTGGAGCGCGGATTGGAGGACGGAAAGCATGCCGTGATCATCTTGCGGAATCTCGACTTGACTATCGGACGAGAAGCGCTCCCAAACTTCGCGAAAATCGACGCCGTTATCGACGGCTTTTGGTGCGGGTGGCGGTGCCGCGAAGCTGCCGCCAAGAGCTTGGACCAGCGCATTGAGGAAGCCAGGTGTGTCGGCTGTTGCAACGGCCTCCACACGACCGTCGTCGCGAAATTTGGTCTGTGCGAGTTCGAGCAACCTACGCGTTGAGAGGCCTGTAAATTCTTCAAAAAAGCCCGGTCCGAAATGTGCCATCGGATCGGTCGTGCCGAAATCGAGACCTGATGCTGCTGCGTGTTGCAAGCGGCGCTCAATGATCAACCGAGCTTCCTCTGCATTGCGCGTTTCTACCAGTTGAACTGGTCCTGCTTTTTCGATGCGATCGATATAGGACTGCGCCAGCACTTCGCGTACTTTGTCGTAAAAGTCGCCGAGTACGGAAATGATCACAATTGACGATGGAAGGCGATTGGCGATCTGGATCAAATCGCGAACGGCCTTTTGAAAACGCTCCTGATAGTCGGCGAAGAAACGCAAATCTTCGACTTGATCAATGGCGAAAACAAAGGCAGCGCGGTCGACAGTCCACATCAGTTTGCCTATGCTTTCGATGATCTCGAAGGCGCGGCCATCGCCTTTATTAGGGTCAAGTGCTGCGACAGCCTCATGCGACATCCCGGTCAATTCACGGCCGTACAAATAGGTGCGTACCCGTTGGTCGATGCGGGGATCGTTGCGCTGCATGTAAAGCAAGGCTCGCACAATATTTATATCGAGATCTTGGCCACCGAATTTCGGGCTGGCGACGACGGTGTCGGCCAAATCAAGCACGAGGCGCGCGAGCGCTTTTTCGTCTAGATCGGCTTCACGCAACATTTCGAGCGCTTTGGGATCGAGAACTTCGGCATCAGAGACGAGGTGACGCGTCAAGCGTTGCAACGCACTTTCACCGCCTTGATCTGGATCGTAGGGCTTGTCGAGAGCATTGATCAGGCGGCGTAAAAAGTAGTCCGCGTAGTTGCCTACATCGGGCGTCATTTGAGCATAGCCAAAATAGGCTTTGCCTTGACGATGGGCTGACGTTCGGAGCGCCCGAACGAGATGGGTTTTGCCCGCTCCAGATTGGCCGTGAAACAATAAAATTCGAGCTTGCGCGGCGGCTGTACGTGCGCCCGACGCGTTGCCCGCGACAGCTTCGAGGACATCAGCAAACTTACGACGCGCCCGATCGTGAACTAGCTCGACGTCGACTGGATCGGCGTTCCAAATATCGTCTTCCCAGGTGATCGAATGTTCGAAAGCGAGCGACATCTGATCAAAGCCTGCGGCGTCCGCGGAGTTTGCGGTTCCGCCTGCAGAAGTCTTCGTTTGAAATTGCATGCCCATGGGGTCCTAGCTCAATACGTCGAATTGCGGCTGGCTGGTTTGCGATTGCTGTCGATCTGACGAACTGTCAGTCGTCGACACGGACATAATGGAAGATCGTATTCTTGTAGACGATGGCACTGGCTTGCACGTCGGCGATCGAGGCGCCGTCTTTGAGGTCGGCATTGGCGAGTAGCAATTCTCCGACACGATGAGCCTCGGCCAACATGCCTTTGAATTCGATCTCGCTCAGTTGCCAACCGGGATAGCGGTCTGCGAGTGCGCGCCAGACGCGTGAGACGAAGGCTTTGCGATTGCCTGACCAGCCATCGGCGACGGTGTCGGCCAATTGACGCACTGCGATCACGAAACCTGGAAAATCCGGTCTGACGATCTCACTAAGCTGCCCCATGGGTGGCTTTGTTGAACGCTCGATCGACTGAGACACTGATGGCAAATGTGTGTCGAGGCTCGTGACCGGAATGGCCCCCGCGATGCGCGGCGCGTGACGAGGCGATTGCCGTTTGGTTGCGACTTTACCTTTAGAGGGCCGCGCCTGTGCTGGCGTCGCAATCGCGCCTTTGGTGACGTAACGGCGCAGGAGTGCGAGTTGCAAGGCGTCGAGATCTTGCTTCGCTGACCCGACATGTTCGGCTGCCAATGCCCCGACAAGACGGCTGTCGGTTGGAAAATCGCGGGGCGGATTGGCTAGGCGACCGGCGAGATTACGCCCGGCTTTGGCTGAGAGACCGGACCGGCCGGCTACGTCAGGGGGGGCGGTATTGCCGAATGCTCGACTGAGTGCAAGTCGGGCCAACTCGACCCGAATGCGTGCAGGAGAGGGTAAGGTCCGCATTTTTAATCCAAAGGCCTTTAGCACGATGGCGTTGCGGAGACCGTCGGCTTTGAGCAACGCTTTCATTCGGCGCGCAGCTAGACTGTCGAGCCCCAGCGCCTTGACCATCAAACGTCCACCTTTTGCGTCGGCCCAAGTGCGTGGCAAATTGGGTAGGCCAAGCACAAGAGCCGCACGTTTCAATCCTGGTTCCGTGGCGGTCACGCCAAGGGGCTTTATGGTGACGAGACCTGCATCGGCGAGCGCGGCCAAATCGCGATCAAGCAATACGCTCCAGGCGGTGGGGGAGGCTATGTGACTCGCTAATGGCTGTAACTCACGGGTCAGATCTGCACGTATCAAGGTTTTGCCGGCCGTCGCAATGCGCACCAGCACGATGTCGCGCATGCGGTCTGTATCGAGTGTTGGCTCGGACACATTGCTGTTGTTTAGTCTCGCGTCCATCGGCATTGGCTCCCTGCCGCTTGCAAGCCATCAACTTGACGGACTCGCTACGCCCCGGTCGGCCAAAGAAGGCTGCGCCGAGGGCGGGATAACTGGCTTGATGTGAAAAGCTGGTTACGCAACGACACGCGAATGCTGATACTGAAGGCACCAAACTCGAATCACTAGTGTCTCGGTACAAATCTCATAAAAGTTCGTTACTTGGCAAAGGGATATGATGTGAGTCGCGCGGGTCAAGCGTGGCTCTTTTGAGGTTCTCACCGTTCAATGCAGATACACGCGGCCGCACGGAGCCTGCGAATCAGATGCTGCGGCCAATTTCGAGAAATTTGTCGTGCCGCTGTTTTTTAACCGCCGCGGGTTCGAGCGGATCAAATTCCTTCAGTGCAGTTGCAATCGCGTCACCTGCGCGCGAAATCATGCCGCTACGGTCACGATGTGCACCGCCAAGTGGCTCTTCGATAATGGTGTCGATGATGCCGAGGCGCACAAGATCTTGGGCCGTGATCTTCATGTTGTTGGCTGCGTCACCAGCGCGGGCGCTATCGCGCCAGAGGATCGAAGCGGCGGCTTCAGGGGACGCGACGGTGTAAATTGCGTGTTCAAGCATCAGAATGCGATTGGCCGTCGCGATGGCGACTGCACCACCAGACCCACCTTCGCCGATGATTATCGCCACCATAGGCACAGTCAGAGCCAGACAACGATCCGTTGAGCGGGCGATGGCTTCTGCCTGGCCGCGTTCCTCGGCGCCGATGCCGGGATATGCGCCAGCTGTGTCAACGAACGCGAGCACAGGGAGGCCGAACTTATCGGCAAGGTCCATCAGCCGCACGGCTTTGCGGTAGCCTTCAGGGCGTGCCATGCCGAAATTGTGCTTGATGCGGCTTTCAGTGTCGGAGCCTTTTTCGTGGCCCATCACGATCAAAGAGCGACCACGGAATGTGCCCATGCCGGCAACAATTGCTGCGTCTTCCGCGAAATACCGATCACCAGCTAAAGGCGTGAAATCTTCAATCAAACCATCGATATAGTCGAGGGTGTGGGGGCGTTCCGGGTGTCGTGCGACCTGTGTTTTTTGCCAGGGTGTTAGCTTCGCGTAGGTCTCGGCGAGTGCGATGCGCGACTTGCCCTCAAGCCGCTTGATCTCGTCACCGATAGAGACGGCATTGTCCTCGTTTTCGATAGCGTGCAGATCGGCGACCTTCGATTCCAATTCAGCGATTGGCTTTTCGAAATCAAGATAGGTGCGGGCCGGACGGCTCATAGGCTGGTTCTCCAGGTGCGCCGCAGTGAGGAATGACAGCTCAACCGAGGCGCGGACGTTCGTTTGAACAGGCCTTAGTTGCAACCGCACAACAGCCCGTCGTTTGCGCCGGACAATCGGGAAGGTCGACGATCAAGTCAAGGCTGGAGCGCCGCTATGCTGACCGAGTTTGGCTCGACGACATGCACAGCAATTGCAAGTGAATGGCAGCAAAGCACCCATGCTGCTGCTAACGATATGATTTTGCTAAGTTAAAAGTAAATTTTCAAGTAGCATCTCCTGAGCGGCGAATCAACCCGCTGTTCGAAAATGGCATGAGCGATCACTGTTCAGGAGCGCATATGGCCGACCGCGATTTTGTTAATATGCTGGCTGGGTTCAGCTTAACCACTGCTGAAATCGTCTATCGACTGCCAGATCATCCCAGTTTGCTGCAAAGTTACATCTGGCAGGACTACGATATGAGCCCCCGATTTCCTAAACTGTTGGGATTCCTGAAATTCTGGCAGAACAATCTTGAAGGCAAACTGCATCAAGTTCGCGTGGCGCACACAGGGCTCATTAAGCCCGCTGAGCTGCGACTGATCGATGACGAGTTCAAATTGAATTAGTTCGAGCTCAATTCGAAGAGGTTGGATATGGTCCGAGCGCATCTGCGTGGCGCGCGACGAGTTCGAGCCCTGTCGGGGTTGGACGCAGGGCTGGGCTGCGGTCGAAAATTTCGAAGCCCGCGCGAGCCGCGAAGATGCGCTTGCCGTAACAAAGTAGCGATTCAATCGATTGCATGGCGAAGGTGATCGACGGTAGAATGCGGGCGTATTGAGAGTCAGCCGCAACTTCGTCGCCTTCTCTCATGTTGCGCCAAATGGCAACCGCGTGGTCGACAATATCTGGCGCGAGGATCATGCCAGCGCAGCCAATGCGTGCGTTGTCGGTCAGTTCCAAGCCGCCGCGTCCATTGAGTACAGGAAGCGCACCCTCTGTTGCCGCAATTACAGCTTTAATGTCAACAACGCTGCCCTCGCCCTTTATTGCTCGAATGTTTGGATGCTGTGTCACCAGGTCTCGAATTTCAGTGGCAGTTAGGCCGCGCCCCATATAAGCGGGCGCATTTTGGATGGCGATTGGAATCTTTGCAGTATCTGCGACACGGCCGAAAAAGCGAATGTACTCGTCGCCCGCAAAGGTGCCGACCATTGGTGGCTGCAGGATGAGCCAGGTTGCGCCGACGCTTTCGGCGTGACGAACTTGGGCCTGCTGTTCTGCGGCTGAGTTGCCATAGATTGTGATGCCGAGAGGAACGACATCGGCGTTGGCTTCGGCGACGATGTCCATGACACTGCGCCGCTCGGTTTCGGTGAGTTTTGAAACCTCTGTGGCGAG
Source organism: Hyphomicrobiaceae bacterium (assembly GCA_013141255.1). GTDB lineage: Bacteria > Pseudomonadota > Alphaproteobacteria > Rhizobiales > Hyphomicrobiaceae > JABFRJ01. The sequence continues at coordinate 3,420 of JABFRJ010000300.1, read as the reverse complement.
ACCTAAGCAACAGACGCCGTCAACGCCTGAGTTGTGCATGATCGCGACTTGGCGACGCATGGCGTGGCTGTCGATTTTTTCGTTGGCATCGAAGAGCGCAAAGGCGATCGCGTGGATGCCAAAGGGGACGTAAGGCGTGGACATGTCGTCGCTCTTGTGGTGGACGATGGCACAAACGATTGGCAGCACGGTCGCACGAAGTGTCTGACAGGCCAATGGCCAAGCTATGGTATAGTAGGAGCAGGGTGAGCATGGCAGGTCCACAGCAGGCGCGGGCTATTCAACGCTTCGAGGTGAGTTTGAAGGCTGCAATCGTCCATGACCGTCGACTCTTATTACTGAAGGAGGCGGACACTGGGTTCTGGGAGTTGCCGGGGGGCCGTATTGATGTCGGCGAGGAGCAGCTGCCACATGAAGCAATCTTGGCGCGCGAGATCCGCGAAGAATTGGGAGCAAATGTCAGACTTTTGATCCGACCGGAGTCGGCGAGCTTCATGCGGCAACGGCAAGCCGACGGAGTATACTTATTTCTGTTGGTTCGGCTGGCGGTGTTTGACGGCGGTACCATCCAATTGAGCGACGAACATTCCGATTATCGTTGGTATGGTCCAGATGACTGGCAGCGCTTGAAGTTCCCCGAACTTTCGGACTACGCAGCAGGACTGAAAGCAGTTTGGAGGCTGGTGGACGGCATTAGTTAGCGCTGCGCCGGTCGCACTGACATGGGTCCCCTACCAAAGTCCGAAGGGATTTTTGACCTCAATCAAATGGCGATTGCAGCTACTGGCACAGTGTGCGGAAAATAGGTCTGACAAAAAGACTGCAAGAAGCAGACCACATAAAACCGAGGAACTTTTATGCGCATCGCTTTTCTAGCGGATATTCACGCCAACTTAGAGGCGCTTAATGCCTGCCTTGACGACGTGACTAAGCGGCAGATTGATAAGCTTGTGTTTCTTGGCGATATCGTTGGCTACGGTGCTGATCCGTGTCGGTGTGTCGACGTCGTACGCGACTATTGCACCAGGGGTTCGGTTGCCGTGCTCGGCAACCATGATGAGGCGTCATGCGGAGACACCAAATTTAAACTCACAAGTGCAGCTGGCGCGGCAATTGCCTGGACGCGGTCGGTACTTACGTCTGATCAAATAGCATTTCTCAAAGCTTTGCCGCTACATGTGACTGACGAAAACCGGCTTTATGTGCACGCTTCGGCGGCAGATAGCGCATCATTTCCATATATTCACAGCCTGCGAGAAGCAGGTGAAAGCCTACAAGCGACAGGGGCGTTTTTTACAGTGGTCGGGCACGTGCACGATCCAGCGCTTTATCATATCTCGGCCACTGGCAAGGTGATGGGGTTCATTCCTATTTCCGATACGCCGATCCCGTTGTCGTCGCAGCGGCGTTGGCTGGCCGTCATGGGTGCAGTTGGACAGCCGCGCGACCGGAACCCGGCGGCGGCATATGGCGTTTATGATACGAAGTCAGCGGAAATTACGTTTGTGCGCGTGGGTTACGACATCGAGACGGCGCAAAGCAAGATCCGCGCAGCTGGCTTGCCAGATTTGTTGTGGCAGCGACTGGCGACAGGGATCTGAGAATGGCGAAGGCGCATTTGGAAGCTGGTACAGTTATCGATGGTTTCACCATTGGTAAGCGTGTGCACAAGGGCGGCATGGCGGTGTTTTATGCCGTTACGCATCCGGACCATCCGATGCCGATGTTGATGAAGGTTCCAATTCTCAGCGAAGGGGAAGATCCCGCAGCGATTGTCGGCTTCGAGATGGAGCAAATGATTTTACCGAAACTTACTGGTCGGCATGTGCCGCGCTTTATTGCGGCAGGCGATTTTTCAGTGCAGCCGTATCTGGTTTATGAGCGCATTCCCGGAACGACGCTTTATCCATTGATTGAAAAACTGCCAATGGAGCCACTCGAAATTGCATCATTGTGCGGGAAGATCGCCACCGCCCTCAATGATTTGCATCGGCAAAATGTGATCCACCTTGATATCAAGCCGTCGAATATAATTCTGCGGGAGGGCACGGGTGAGGTGGTGCTCATCGACTATGGCTTGTCGCGACACTTGCATTTACCTGACTTGATGGCGGAAGAATTCAAGCTGCCCTACGGCACGGCTCCATATATGGCGCCAGAGCAGGTATTTGGCATTCGTACCGAACTGCGCAGCGATCTTTTCGCGCTTGGGTGCATGATGTATTTTTTTGCGACCAACAGGCGGCCATTCGGTGATCCACAATCGCTCAAAGGACTAAAGAAGCGACTGTGGTGGGATCCGACGCCACCGCGGGCGCTCAACGCGAATGTTCCTCCATGGCTGCAGGAAATCATTCTCAGATGCTTGGCCCCTGATCCTGCGGCGCGACATCCTACAGCCGCGCAACTGGCATTTGATCTCACGCATCCTGATCAAGTGCAGTTGACGCTACGCGCAAGTAAAATGAAGCGCGACCGCTGGTCGGATCGGATTAGGCGGAAATATCACCCAGCCGCTTTCCAGCCAACGCCACGGCGCGACGCGGCAACTGAATCGAAGATTGCGTCTGCACCGATTGTAGCGGTTGCAGTAGATTTAACGGAAAGCCACAAGGAGCTTTCTGACGCGTTACGTGTAACGGTGCAGCGGATTATGACGACGGTGCCGGATGCGCGTTTGGCCGTTCTCAACGTCCGCAAACAAAATCTCATCGCGATCGACAGTTCGCTCGACGAAGAGGGCCGCAGTATTCACGTGCAAAAGTTGGTGGCACTAAAAGACTGGTCCCGACCGATTGGCGTGCCACAGGAGCGCGTGAGCTACCACGTATTGGAAGCACTTGACGCGGGGGCGGCTCTGCTCAGTTATGTGCAAACTAATCACGTAGACCACGTCGTATTGGGTGCGCGGACGGATTCGCGGCTCAGAAATATTCTTGGCAGTGTATCCGCTGAGATTGTGCAGAAATCACCATGCACGGTGACTGTCGTACGGAAACCACGCGAGTATGCAAACGAGATTGGTCCAGCGTTTGGTGATGTTAAAGCGTAGTTGAAAATTAGCCTTCAGCTTTTGCGAGCAATTCCTGATGTCGCTGAAGTGACACTGCAGCTGTCGAATATGCTTCCTGGCGCTCGACACTCCAGTACCGGAGTTCCGTTAGAGCGATGACGTCACTCGTGACGGCGCAGCGGACGAAGTCGCCTGGGCTTGTGACCTGGAAATCGCCATCGAGGTAGCGAACACGGGCTTCGCCCTTCAGGCCGAGGATGCGTTCAATTCTGTTCATGGGGGTGTTCGGTCTCGTGGCGGGCATCGCCGATCGAATTTCTCTTGCTTTGGGGTATATACCCCTACCCCCGCCCCTCCCGGCAAGATCTTTTGTGGGCCACAACGTCGATGCCTTAGAACAGTGAGCC